>CAZWVS010000059.1:0-10519 GCA_964636935.1 uncultured Clostridiaceae bacterium | reverse complement strand
GTCCATTATCCTCACATTCTCTATGGTCTCCCTGTTATCTTTGAGCATCTGCGGAGTCAGGACTTCCACATTTTCTATGTCCATTTCCGTTATCGTGTCAAGCCCGTAGGCATACCGCGTCATCTCCATGTTGTAAGTCAGGTATTCCGCCTCTTTGTTCTTTTCATTGGGCTCAACCACCAGGCCCTGCACGGCCATCGCTATGATGGCTGTCACAAGAAACGCGGCGGGGAATATCATAAGTGAGACCACGGCCGGTTTGTACTTTTTCTTATAAAGGAAAAATACCGCGGCTATCACTATTGCTATTAAGGCGAAGGGTATTATCCTGTAATATTTCAGCCATATGTTGACATCGACATACCCGGCGCCGGTGGATTCGACCACGTTTCCGAACAGTATGGACTCGGCTTTGAATCTGTAGATGGGAAACCTTACCGCCAGGAAAAGCGCAATCATCGAAAGCACATGCACCAGTATCGGCGGGAATTTCAAATCCCCGAACCCTACTTCCTGCTTGATGGAGAAAAGCACAACGGCATAATATATAAGCATGTAGACCAGCAGGAAAATCACCAGCCCCTGAAAATAGTTGACCAGGTTCATTAAAAAGGGTCTTGTGAATATATAATATCCGGCGTCATTGGAAAAAATCGGATCAGCAATGCCAAACTCGCCGGCATTGAAGTACTTCATGGCGTTCAGGTACATGGAGCTGTTTGCGCCGAAACCGAAAATCAATCCGGAAATCATCGCGGGTATCCAGTTGAAGAACTTCCCGGGTATTTCACCGCTTCTTTGATAAAGCTTCCTAATGTTCCTTCTTATGAAGACATTTTGAAGCAGCACCCCGCCGAAGGCTATGAGTCCCGCCGCAGCGCCTATCGCCAGTTTCCACACCATGTTCTTTATGTATATGGATGAAAGTCCGCCTATTTCATCAAGTTCCAGTATCCTGAGATATATGCTGTTGCTTGCGAACAGCAGGGCGATGAACACCACTACAATAACAAATATCCAGACTCTTTTTTTGCTGTTGAATATTTTCTTTAAAATTTCCCAGTTTTCATTCATTTCATACAACTCCTTAAAGAAGTGCCTCTGTAAATTCCTTGGGGTCGAAAGGTCTGAGATCGGCAGCTTTTTCCCCGATTCCTATATATTTCACAGGCGCTCCGAGCTCCCTTACGATAGGCACTATTATCCCGCCTTTCGCCGTTCCGTCCATTTTGGTCAGCACAATCCCGTCCATCCCCACGGCTTTTTTGAACTCACGGGCCTGTGCGAGTGCGTTGTTGCCCGATGTGGCATCCAGCACTATGAGGGTTTCTTTGCGGAATCCCGCGCCCTCCCTCTCAATGACCCTGTTTATCTTCTTCAGCTCCTCCATGAGATTTTTCTTCGTGTGGAGCCTTCCAGCGGTATCGATTATGACCACATCGGATTTTCTGCTTTTCGCAGCCCGGAGGGCGTCGAACACCACAGCCCCGGGATCCGCGCCCGGATTGTGCCTTACAATTTCCGCTCCCGCTCTCTCGGCCCACATTCCCAGCTGTTCCTCCGCTGCGGCCCTGAAAGTGTCCGCTGCTGCAATTATAACATTTTTACCTTCGTTTTTTAAGATTGACGCCAATTTCCCGATTGTGGTGGTCTTGCCGGTTCCGTTGACGCCTACGACAAGTATGATGTCGGGGCCCCCGTCCGCTTCAAGGCATTTAAGCCTGCGGTCATCGCCCTCCGAAAGCATATCCGTAAGGATTGTTTTAAGTTCGCCGTAAATGGCATCAGGTTCTTTGATCCCGCCCCTTTTAACCCTTTGTTTCAAATCTTCGCATATTGAAGATGCATTGGCGTATCCCACATCCGCAAGGACAAGTATCTCTTCTATTTCTTCAAACAGCTCTTCATCCGTTCCGGAAAAGGATTTTATGGCGGTGTTCAATCTGTCTCTAAGCTGTTGACCGGTTTTTTGCAAACCGTCCCTTAATTTTTCAAAAAGTCCCATCGGTCCTCCTGCCTGTTATCAATCCGTCATGCTCATGGATACGACTTTGGAAATCCCGTGTTCCTGCATTGTGACCCCGTAAATGGAATCAGAATGCTCCATTGTGCCTTTTCTATGGGTTATCATGATGAACTGGGTGTTGTGGTTGTAGTGCCTTATATACTCGCCGAACTTCCACACATTGGTCTCATCCAGCGCAGCTTCGATTTCATCGAATATGCAAAACGGCGAAGGGTTTATCTCAAGTATTGCAAATAGCAGCGCTATGGCGGTAAAAGCCTTCTCCCCGCCTGAAAGCAACATCATGTTCTGCAGTTTCTTGCCCGGTGGCTGGACTATGATATCTATGCCGCTTTCAAGGATGTCCTCTTCGTCCACAAGGACTATTTTGGCTTTTCCGCCTTCAAACAGCTCTTTGAAAACCTTCTCGAACCTTTCATTTATGACGGCAAGCCTTTCAACGAATGTCTTTCGCATTATTGAATTCATTTCCTTTATTATCCTGTACAGATCCTTTTTGGATTCCTCCAGGTCGTCCTTCTGCGCTGAAAGGAAACCGTGTCTTTCGTGTGTGACGGCGTAGTCCTCTATCGCATTTACATTGACATTGCCCAGTTCTTTGAGCCGTTTCCTGCAATCTCCGATTTCTTTTCTGGCTTCGCCTATGCTTTCAATTTCATCGTTCCTTGCCAGCGCTTCGTTGTGGGTGAGGCCGTACTCCTCCCACATCCTTTCTTTCATCGACTCTATTTCCGAAACCGCCGTGGCCTTGGAAACCTCCACTTTCGAGCATTTGTTCTGGAGCATCAGGATATCTTTGTTTATTTTGTTAATTCTTTCTATATGTCTTTCGGATTCCTCTTCTATGGATTTGCGCTCCTTGATTACGGTGTCCAGGGCGGAGGAAAGCCTGTTCTTTTCGATATCGGGGTTTTCCACCGATTTCTGCTTTTGTACGATCATTTCTGAAATCCGCTTTTCATTTTTGTCGAATTCCTCAATCTCCAGCAGGGTCATCTCCCTTTTGGATTCCAGTTCCTGTTTTTCCGAGTCCAGCCTGTTTATGGCCTCCCCTGCGTTTTCAAGGCTTTCCTTCACCGAATTCAGGGATACGCGGAGGTCGGATATGTCCGCATGCATTTCGTCCCTTATCCTCCTCTGTTCCCTGTGTGATATCTCAAATCCTGAAATTTTCGTCTTCAATGCGCTGATTTCATTTTCTTTTTCAGCAAGCCTGTCTCTTAGTCTTTTTGTTTCAACCGAATTGAATTCCTTTTTTTCACGCTGGGTTTCGATTGCCTTTTCCAGGTTTTCTATTCTTTCGGTTATTCTTTCAAACATGTTCCGCGCGGCTTCCGACTCCGCCTTCTTTTTAATGAGCACTCCGCTTTTTTCGGAAATGCCGTTTCTAAGCTTTTCCGCCCCGTTCCTCATTTCGGATAAGGCTGCATTGGCTTTTTCCATATCGGATTTTATTTTGTCAAGCTCCGATTCCAGTCCTGATATTTCGTCAGCCAGGCCTTTTATCCTTTTTTCCCTGTTCAATATGCCGGATTTGCCGGAATTCCCCGCTCCCCCCGTCACTACGCCGTTCTTGCCGAAAAAATCACCTTCCAGGCTTACGGTGTTGATTGAACGGCCCGTCGCCTTTGCCATGTTCCGCGCGTTCGAGTAGGTGTCGGCTATGGCCGTGTCCGCGAGAAGCATGGCGGTGTATCCACCCGCTTTGCCGGTGAATTTGGCCTTGTCCTTGGCAAAACCCGCAAAGCCTCTGCATGATTCGGCTTTAATCACGGTCCCCCTGTCCACTTTGATGTCTATTCCGGAATCACCTGTTAAAAAAGACGCCCTGCCTTTGTTCTGTTCCTTGAGATATCCTATTGCTTTTTCTATGTCTTCGGGTTTTTGGGTGAGCACGCTTTGCAGATAGCCGCCCATCACGGCTTCGATCGCCTTTTCATAACCCGGTTCAACCTCCAGCTCCCTTGCGGCCACACCGAGTATCCCGGACAGTCCTGTATTTTCCGAAGCGGCCTCTTCAAAAAGGTCTTTCACCGCTGAATCGTACCCTTCCATTCGCTTTTCCATATCTTCAAGCATTTTCATGTTGTTTTCGAGAATGCCCGTTTTTGTTTTCTTGCCGTTTCTTTCATCGCCCAGCTTTTCAAGGCGTTCGTTTGTTTTTCCAATATCCGATTCAAGCTTCTCCAGTTCCCTCTTCATAGTCTCGACTTCGGTTGAAATTTTTTCCGCCAGTGTGTTTGAATCCTGCATTTTCAACAGGTGTGAATCCTTTTCAAGCACAAGGCCCTCCAGATCCCTTCCTGTTTCCGTAATTGATTCGGCCAGGGAAATGCTCTCCAGTTCGAGGCCCCTTATATCTATTTTTATGTCTGATGCGACATCCGCCTTTTCGTCGATGGCCTCCCTAAATTTCGATATCTGGTTTTCCTTTTCCCCGAGCGAAGATAAAATCCCTTCCAGCTCGTTCTTTTTTGAATTGAGTTTTTCTTCATATCCGGTTTTTTGCTTTTCCAGATATCCTATCCTTTCACCTCTTTTTATGTAATCGCCGGAAAGCCGGTTTTTCTTGTGTTCCATCTGCTCTATTTCACGCAACGCCCTTTCCCTTCCGGTTTTTATAGAGTTCAGCCTTTCCTTCGATATCTGGATTTCGTGCCTGGTCGTTTCAACGGACATCAGGAATTCATTCAATTCCCGTCTTGCCTCTTCCTCCGAGGAATCAAGCTCCCTCAGCCTGTGGCTGCGTGCTTCGTTCTTTTTATTTTCCTTCTCCAGCAGCGACTCAAGGGCCTTCACATCTTCCCCATAAGCCGCCAGGTCCTCGTCGTATTTTTCAATCCGTGCCTTGTAATTCTTATAGTTGTTCAGATACAGGCCGACCTCGTTCTTTTGGAGTATTTCCCTCAATTTCAGATACTCCTTTGCCTTTTCCGCCTGCTTTCCCAGAGGTTTGAGCTGCAATGAAAGCTCCCTCACTATGTCGCCTATCCTAAGGAGGTTTTGTTCCGTCCTTTCAAGTTTTCTCTCCGCCTCGAGTTTTCTGACTTTATATTTCATTATACCTGCGGCTTCTTCGAAAATGCCGCGCCTGTCCTCGCTTTTGACGCTCAATATCTCCTGTATCTTTCCCTGGCTTATGATGGAATATCCGTCCCTGCCCACTCCCGTGTCCAGAAACAGGTCCCTGATATCCCTAAGCCGGCAGGAGTTGCCGTTTATTGAGTAATCGCTTTCGCCCGACCTGTAAAGACGGCGTCTGACTGCAACCTCGGTGTAATCTATGGGAAGTTTGCCTTCCGTGTTGTCTATTATCAGGGTGACCTCGGCGAATCCTACGGATTTACGGTATTCCGTGCCGGAGAAAATGACGTCGAACATCCTCGACCCGCGAAGCTGTTTGGCGCTTTGTTCGCCCAGGACCCACCGAACGGCGTCCGCTATGTTGCTTTTGCCGCTTCCGTTCGGTCCCACCACGCTCGTTATTCCCTTGTTGAATTCCAGAACCGTCTTACCCGCAAAGGATTTAAATCCCTGAAGCTCAATTTTCTTTAAATACATCAAGTTCTCCCGATGATAATAATCTTAAACCATTTTAACATAATTGTTTTTCATAATCCATGCAGTAAAAAGGCATCTCTCAGGATGCCTTTGGCGCATGTTCGCATAAAAACCACAGGATGATGACGTCGCTCTTGATTCCAAAAGGTCGATTATGCTAAAAGCCCCCCCTTTTTCCCATACTTTCTGATTGCGCTCATGGCCGCATCCTGCTGCGCCTTCTTTTTGCTCTTCCCCCTGCCTTTTCCGCAGGATTTGCCGTTTACGAAAACCTCAACCGTGAATGTCCTGTCATGGGCGGGGCCTTTTTCGTTTTTGACAATGTATTCGGGTTCATCCCCATACATGTCCTGTGTTATATGCTGAAGTTTGGTCTTATAGTCCCTATTGTCACCGGATTCTATGTATTCGCTTATATAATCCCCCAGCTTTTCAAGCACGAATGAAGTCGCGGTTTCAAACCCGCCATCCAGATAAATGGCCGCCGTCACCGCTTCGAACACATCCGCAAGGACGGATTTGTTTTTATTTATTTTTCTCGCCTTGCCGGAAGAACCGATAATTATGTGTTTGTCGAGGTTCAACCCGCCCGCCGCCATTCCAAGGGTGTCGCCGCATACGGCATAGGCCCTTGTGACGGTCATCTCCCCTTCGCCAAGATGCCCGAACTCTTCAAAAAGATATCTGCTGATGATTATCTGCAGCACCGAGTCTCCAAGGAATTCCAATTTTTCATAATTGTTCTCCCTGTCTTTCGAGCTGTGGGTCAAGGCTCTTTTCAAAAGATTTTTGTTTTTGAATTCATATCCAAGCTGTTTTTCAAGCTTCCCTGTTTGTTTATCTTCCATTTCAATCTTCATATTTCTTCAACACAAGAACCGCATTGTGCCCGCCGAAGCCGAATGAGTTCGATATCGCATGCCCTATTTCACAGGATATCCCCCTGCCTGTGACCAGTCTGCCCAATCCGCATTCCGGATCCTGTTCCTCCACGTTTATCGTAGGCGGTATGTAGTTGTCTTTTATCGATTTGGCGGTTATGATTGCTTCAAGGGCTCCCACGGCTCCGAGGCTGTGGCCCGTCATTGATTTTGTTGCATTTACATATATATCTTTCTCATGGTCGCCAAAAAGCCGTTTGATGGCCAGGGCTTCGGTCTTGTCGTTGAGTATGGTTCCGGTGCCATGGGAATTTATGTGTTGCACATCCCCTATGGTTATCCCGGCGTCCGCAATTGCGTTTTCCATGCATCTGTATGCCCCGTCCCCTTCGGGTTCGGGTGCCGTGAAGTGATATGCGTCGCAGGTAGCGGCATAACCGGTTATTTCGGCTATGATGCGCGCCCCTCTTCTTTTGGCATGTTCCAGCTCCTCCAAAATCAATATGGCTCCGCCTTCACCCATGACAAAACCGCTTCTGTTTATATCGAAGGGCAGACAGGCTTTGTCCGGATTTTCCTCAAACGATATGGAACGGTTTGCTGCAAACCCGGAAAAAGCGAATTCGCTTATGGCCGCCTCCGATCCGCCGGCGACCACCACGTCCGCATCGCCCCTTTGAATTAGCCTTAATGCGTTTCCAACCGAGTATGCCGATGACGCGCATGCTGTTACGACACATTCGGCAGGCCCTTTCGCCCCCAGGTCTATCGCGATTTTCCCGGCCGCTATGTTGGGTATCATCATGGTCACTGTAAAGGGGCTGATCCTTCTCGAGCCGCTGTCTTTGAAAATGTCATGCTGGCTTTCTATGGTGTGCACCCCCCCTACGCCCGAAGCGACATGAACCCCCATCCTTGTCTTGTCGAAAGGATGTTTGTCCAGTCCCGAGTCGGCATAGGCCTCGTAAGCCGCCGCCAGGGCGAACTGTGCGAACCTGTCCATGCGTCTCGCATCTTTTTTATCTATAAAATCCTCCGGATTGAAATCCCTGATTTCGGAGGCGACTTTTGTAGGTATGTGATCGGTGGGGAAAGTCTGTAGGCGGGATATGCCGTTTTTACCGGATTTTATGTTCTCCCAGAAAGTCCGGCTGTTCAGACCCAGTGATGAAATGACACCGGTCCCTGTGACGACCACCCTTTTTTCGTTCATGGCAAACCTTTCCGAATACGCCGTTTGAGCGACTGTACTCCGACATTCGCATTTCATTGTTCACAAGACGAACATCGGATTGATTTTTGCTTCACTGAACCGGCTGTACAGCGTTAAAAGCCCCCGAAGGGGCTTTTTTTACTGATTGTTGGTTATGTAGTCAACCGCGTCCTTGACGGTGCCGATCTTCTCGGCGTCCGTATCGGGTATGTCGATTCCGAATTCGTCTTCCATGGACATTATGAGTTCCACGATGTCGAGGGAGTCCGCTCCGAGATCCTCTATGAAAGAAGCCTCCATTACAACCTGATCTTCATCCACACCCAGTTGATCTACAATAATTTCCTTAACTTTTTCAAATACCATTTGAATTACCTCCGTATTGTTTTATTTATTTCACGGGATGACAATGTAAATATATTACATTACCATTCCACCGTCAACATTAATTACCTGGCCCGTTATATAGGCCGCGTCATCGCTTGCAAGGAACAGGACGGCACCCGCCACGTCCACGGCCGTACCGGCTCTCGCAGCCGGTATTTTTTCAAGATAGCCGGCCTTTATCGCCGGGTCGAGGGCATCGGTCATATCGCTGCGGATGAAACCCGGGGCTACGACATTGCATGTCACACCCCTTTTGCCCGTTTCCTTCGCAACGGACTTGCTAAACCCTATCATACCCGATTTGGACGCCGCGTAGTTGGTCTGCCCCGGATTTCCCGCAAGCCCGACCACCGAGGAAATATTTATGACCCTCCCCCATCTTTTCTTCATCATATCCCTTATGACCGCTTTTGTACAGTTGAAGACACTCTTTAGATTGACATCGAGCACGCTGTCCCAGTCCTGTTCCGACATTCTCATAAGAAGCATGTCTTTTGTGATTCCCGCATTGTTTACAAGAATATCGACTTCACCGAAAACATCCTTTATTTTAGAAAACATTTTTTCGACTTCGTCCGATTTTGAAACATCGCATGCAAAAGCCCGCGCCTCATATCCCGATTCTTTAAGTCCGTCGATGAAACTCTTGAGATATTCGGATTCCCTTGATGCGTTCACAGCGACAAAAGCCCCTCTTTTGGCGAACTCCAAGGCTATCTGTTTTCCTATCCCCCTGCTTGCCCCTGTAACCAGGACTGTCTTTCCCTTGAAATCCATCTTCAATCCCTTCCCAAAACGGCGCATGCGGATTCAAACGTTTCCACATCCATGACGTTTATGATGTTTACGGACTTGTCGGTTTTCTTTATAAGTCCGCTTAAAACCTTGCCGGGGCCCACTTCGACAAAAGTGTCGACTCCGGAATTTATCATGTTTTGCACGATATTTGTCCATTTCACGGTTTGGCTTACCTGTCTTTGCAGAAGTTCCCTTATGCTTTCTTTCGAAGGGACGATTTCACCGGTAACATTTGCGTATACGGGTATTTTCATATCGTTGACCTCTATCTTTTCAAGCTCCAAGACCAGTTTGTCGCCCGCGCCTTTTAAAAGTTCACAGTGGAACGGTGCGCTGACTGAAAGGGGTATGACTCTTTTCGCACCCTTGTCTTTTAATAATTCTCCGGCGATTTCCAGCGCTTTCAGCTCTCCCGATATCACTATCTGGCCGGGACAATTATAATTTGCACATGCTGCGTATCCGATGTTGGAAACCTGTTTGCACGCCTGCTCCACGACTTCTTCCTCAAGCCCCAGCACCGCGGACATCCCGCCCACACCCAGAGGGACCTCGTCCTGCATGTATGAACCCCTTTTTTCGACAAGGCCCACACTTTCTTCAAAATCAAGTGATCCTGCAAGCACGTGGGCCGTATATTCACCCAGGCTCAGTCCGGCCGTGCAGTCGGGCGGGGGTGCTTTTTCCAATAGCGCGCTGCAGATCGCCCATTCCGTTGCCAATATTGCCGGCTGGGTTGTTTTTGTTTCCATGAGTTTTTCTTCAGGTCCGTTTTTTATTATTTCGTACAGATCGTATCCCAGCTTATTTCCGGCTTTTTCGAAAACCCCGGCCGCTGCGGGGTGTTTTTGTGCTATGTCGACACCCATTCCCACATATTGCGCGCCTTGCCCGGGAAATACAAATGCAGTCTTACCCATCATAGCCCCCCTTCAAGTGTTTTTCTTATATGACACGTTATATCGGCATTGACCAGTCTTACTGTTTTAATGATCACATTCCTTATCGTCAGCGCCTTTGAACTGCCATGACTTTTTATTATCAGGTCGTTTACCCCCAATATGGGCGCTCCGCCCGATAAGTCGGGATCCATGGGTTTGTAAAAATCCTTTATGTCTTTCCTCAGGATGGCCGCCGCAATCTTGTTTTTCAAGCTTTTGTAGAAAACCTGCTTAAGACCCTTCATAAAGAAATTCCCCGCGCCTTCAAAAAACTTCAAAAGAACATTTCCCACGAATCCGTCACATACGATGACATCGGCCATGCCTTCTATGACGTCGTTTCCTTCGAGATTGCCCACGTAATTAACCCCGCACTCCTTAAGCCGCAGGTTGGCCTCTTTAATTTCCTCCGGGCCTTTTTCGTCCTCTTCCCCTATGTTTATCAGCCCTACCCTGGGTTTTTTAATATCATACATAGCCTTCATATATTGTGTTCCGAAATGGGCGAACTGCACCAGGCTTTCAGGCCTGACAGATGAGTTCAACCCCGCGTCTATGAGCAGCGTCCCGCCTCTTTTTGTCGGAATTATGGCCCCAAGCGCAGGTCTTATGACACCTTTCATCCTTCCTGATAAAAGAAGTGATGCCGTAAGCAGCGCCCCCGTGTTGCCCGCCGATAGGAACGCATCGCCCCCACCTTCTTTAAGCATGG
>CAZWVS010000058.1:0-10575 GCA_964636935.1 uncultured Clostridiaceae bacterium | reverse complement strand
GCCGGTCGACTGGTACAACGGCGGGATGGAGCACACCACGCTGCACCTCCTGTATTCCAGATTCTGGCACAAGTTCCTTTACGACATAGGGGTGGTGCCGACGCCCGAACCATACAAAAAAAGGACTTCCCACGGCATGATCCTGGCTGAAAACGGTGAAAAGATGTCAAAGTCACAGGGTAATGTGATAAATCCGGACGAGGTTGTTGACGGGTACGGCGCCGACACGCTGAGGATGTTCGAAATGTTCATAGGCGACTTTGAAAAAAGCGTGCCCTGGTCGGAAAACGGTGTCAAAGGTTGCAAAAGGTTCCTGGACAGGGTATACAGGATGCTTCCGATGACAACGGATGAGAAGGGGTATTCCAAAGATATGGAAATATCTATGCATCGGACGATCAAGAAGGTGAGCGAGGATTTTGAAACACTAAAATTCAACACCGGCATAGCCGCTTTGATGACGCTTGCCAACGATTTTTACCATAAGGGCGGCATCACATCCGATGAGTTTAAAACATTCCTCATACTGCTTAACCCCGTTTCCCCACATTTGACAGAGGAGCTTTGGCAGGTCCGGGGGTACGAAGGGATGTTGAATCAGACGTCCTGGCCTTCATATGAAGAAGAAAAAACCGTTGAGGCAAAAGTGGAGATCGCCGTGCAGATAAACGGCAAAGTGAGACACAAGATGATGATTTCTTCGGACCTGGATACGGATGAAATGAAGAAAAGCGTTATGGAAGACCCCGATGTGATTGCGCTTATAGAAGGGAAACAGATTATCAAAGTCATTCCCATACCGGGGAGGCTTGTCAACATAGTCGTCAGATAAAAGCAAGAAGTATGAAAAAATAGAAAAGGCCGCTCCCGTTGAACCGGGACGGCCTTTTCATATATTTCAAGGGGGTAATGGTGTCAGTCGTTGTTTTTATCGGGAGCTCTGTCTTCTTCGACTTCCGGTTCAACAGGTTCAGGAAGAGGCATAATCCTGTAATCCGGGTAATTCACATCCATTATTTTGGCGCTTCCAAGTTGTGCAAGGTTGTTGAAATCATACGAACTGATGTTGCCGGATATGACATAATAGACAGTGTTGTCGATATATGTGACACGTGACGGCATGTAATAATACCAGTGCTGCTCGCCGGTTTCATTAGAAGGAATCATACCCTTTAGAGCCAAATCGTCTTCTCCGACTGTAATCAGTATGGCGCTTTCCCGCCATGAAGTCCTGTTTTTCAGATCATTGGAGTTGGGCATGGTCGCGCTGAATGCAATCGTGTTCTTCTCGGGCCACCAAGTGACGGCCTTGTGATTGTGCTGGGCATCGGTGTATGAACCTTGATCTCCTATCAGCACCACATCCTTTTCCACGGGATTATACGGATTGGAGACATCGAACAGGGATACCTTGATACCGCCTCTTTCAAATCCGGTCACAATGACATTTCCTTTTTCATCCGTTGAAAATATTTCGCGGGTTTCCATTCCTATGCCCACCAATAGATTGTCACCCACCGGGTGCAGATAATTGGAAAAGCCCGGTATCTTGAGTTCACCGGTGACAACCGGCTTTGTGGGATCGGACAGGTCCAGCACGAATAGGGGGTCGATGTTCCTGAAAGTGACAACATATCCCGTGTTTCCGGTGAAGCGCACCGAGTATATTGTTTCCCCGGGAGCCAGTCCGGTTATCCCCCCTACGGTATTCATGTTGTTGTCCAATATGAATACGTTGTTCTCGACCTTCTCCCGGGTCCAATGTGTTGTTGCAATACGGAAGAAACCGTTGAATTCATCCATTGAAAACTGGTTCAATATATCTCCCTTGACTTCTCCGTAGCCCGCATAACGCACCGAAGCGGCAGTGATGTCATATTTGTGAATTTGGGTTTTCGGCTCTTCATATTCCACTTCTTCCGAAGTCGATGCGGATTCGTCATCCACATCCGTTCTTTCAAGCAGCGGGAAGAAACGCATTTGAGGTTTTACAATGTAAAGCGAGTTTGTGCTCATGTAGATATTGGAACCTCCGCCCATTACGGTTTCGGTTTTAACCGCCTTGTTGTTGTCGGTGTCCATGACTGAAATCGTCATTATGGAGTTGTCCGCGGGATTGGGCATAAAAGATATCGTATCTGCCGGAATCAGGGATGTTTCCTTGTCCGTCTTGCTGTCATACACGCGGGGGAGAAGCTCTTCTTCCGTCGGTTTGGCGTCGACCCCGTAGTAGTAAGCCCATTTGTTGGTTACGAGATAAAGTTTACCGGAAATCATTCGGGAACTAAGCATATTGCCCTCGATTTTGTATTCCCGTGTCAAAACCGGATTGGCTTTGTCCGAAACATCATACACATTCGCAAACACATATGTTGCGGTCGGGATATATTCCCGGGGGAGTATGCTGTCCTGAGATGAAGATTCACCCCCGCCGGTCGTCTCCTCATATGTATATCCTATTGCGGTTATGAGATTTCCCGATTTATACATTTCAGAAAAAGTGGACGAAGTGTCAAGGGTTATTTTGCCTGTGACATTCATGTCGGAAGCATCCGCGGCATCGACAATCACAAGATTGTTGCCGTTCAGATAATATATGTATCTACCGTCGTTTTTTATTATGTCGGCCTCATCAACGCCGGCGGTTTGAACGTTGGTTTCCCCGAAAGAAGTTCCTGAACCGCCACGTTGTGCAGAGTCGGAAACAGCATCCTGGTTTTCAGCCTCCGGCATCGGGGCTCCCGCGCCTTTTAAGTAATTGGAGGAATTGAGCCCGGAATTTTCCATATAGGCCAGCAGTTCTTCGTAGCTGTTGAATTTTGCCAGGGGTTCAACGTTTTCAGAAGTCAAAAGCCGGTCACAACCGGTAAAGGTGAAAATCACCGCCGCCAGCAGTAAAATCGCCAAAATTCCATATTTATTATTTTTCATTTCAAACACGCTCCTGTCTCTCTATGGGTATTTGACTGCAAGCGGAATGAAAAAGTTCCATATAAGGAAAATCAAGATGTGAACAAGCATCACATGTCATTTGAAAACAGTTAAATCTGAAGATAAATCCTGTGTCATTTGAAAACAGTTAAATCTGAAGATAAATCCTGAGCGTCGAACCGTCTTCCAACTTGACCGGGGTTCCCGGATTTACGGAAACGTGAAATGATTCAGTGAATCTGCGGCCGTTTATATTCCGGAATTTCAATCTGACGGGATATAGACGAAGGTCGTTCACCATATCCTCATGGATGTAGAAGAGGAAGGGGTGGGCCTGTCCGGCGTTGATTGTCACAGGCCTCGTTTCAGGACCGTCGGATACGTAATAGTTGCCGAATTCCCTCACCTCCACATCGACAGCGGCGCTGTTTCCGGCATTTTTCACATATAGCAGTCCCAGATCGCTTCTGGGAAGCATGTCTGAAACAGCCTTGCGGGATTCGAGAAGATATGAAGTGTTGTGGTCGTGAAAAGCTTTCGAACCGGCAATCCCCTCAACCGACTGTGATATTCCGGCAGGATCCATGACGGGGCGCAGCAAAGGTTTGTTTTTTGCGGAATCCCGAAGGGAGATGAATATCATTATAACTGCAACCGCTAACATGATGAGAAGGGCGGTTACAAGAATTCCTATCATAAGGGTCTCGTTGTAAACAAGGTCTTCGTAAGGCATTGGATCAATCCTCCGTTCGTTTTCCATTATATCTCAAAGCGATGAAAATTAACAGTGTGAGAAGGATGGCAAGGGACAGGGGTATCAAAAAACGAAGGGGCATGGCGGCTGTGTTTTTCGGGGAAGCTATGAACATTTCATGTTCGCCATCGGACATAATTACATCCGAGGCGCATACCAGATATGTGGAGCCCACGGGCAGGGTCTTATATGTGAAGGACAACTCGCCTACGATATCGCCTTTTTGCGGGGAGGGGATGTCGTATACAACCAATTCGGTGTCGAGCTGCCAGGATGATTTGTTTCTGGGCAAAAGGTATTCAATCCCCTTTGCGGAGGCAACGGGATAATCAAACTCGCTTGAAGCGGATCCGGTGAAAATTTGTCCCGGAACGGACACATGCTGCACGGCAAATTCATCAAAAGCCCTTTGGATAAGCGTCAATGACAGTTCACCCGCCAATTCGCGCGTGGGTATGTTTGCTACCACACAAATCACCGAACGCCCGAAAAAATCCCTGGCATAGGTAACCAGTGTGCACTTCGCTTTGCTTGTGTATCCGGTTTTCCCTCCGGTCACAAGGAAATCCATGCCTTCGTTTTCGCCCAGTATGGGATGGGTGTTCTTCAAAACGGGAAAATTCTCATGTTTATTCGTAGGCGACAGGGTATAGCTTGTTTTATTTATTATTGAAGAAAAGGTGTAGTTGCCATCGGCTTTCCTGGCGATTAACGCCATGTCCATGGGAGTGGTGTAATGATTGTCGTCATGAAGTCCATGGGGGTTGGTGAAATTGGAATTGACAGCCCCGGCATAAGCCGCCATCTCATTCATCATCCCTGCGAATTCCCCGACGCTTCCAGCCACGTTTTCCGCAATCGCAACCGCTATGTCATTCGCGCTTTTTAATAGAAGGGCATTGAGCATGTCATATAGCTGCATCCGTTCACCTTCCACAAGACCCAGCCTGACCGCACCCGATTCAAGCGGGCCCGCTGCGACCTCAGAAGCTGTATATATGTTTGTAATTCCGGAATTGGAAAGCGCAGTCCATGCAGTGAGGATCTTGGTTATGCTTGCAGGATAAATCTTAGAATCGGCATCCTTGCCCAAAAGAAGCGAACCCGTTTCCTCATCGATCACCGCAAAAAAATAGTCATCCTCGATCTCAACTGATGCGGGAAACGCGCTCTGCGCCGGTATTAGCAAAAAGGCCAGTATAATTAACGGCAGGATTATCTTTCGTATCATGAATACAGTATACCAAATATAGATGACAAATGAATACAAAAATAATGACAAATAAAGGAAATAAGAAGATGACAGCCAATATTATCGTATAAACTGAAATATGAATGGAATGGTGAAAATGAAATCCGGCAAATGGATAGCCGTTGCAACAACCGCAGCTGTTTTAATATTGACAGGCATACTCTCTTTTGGCAATAAGGGCGGGACGGGGGCATATCCGGAAGAACAGACAGTGGAACCGGTTCCTTCCGAAAAAGAACAGGTTGCGGACATGATACAGATATATGTCACAGGCGAAGTTCTCTCACCGGGTATCGTCGAACTGGAAAAAGGCAGCCTCATAACCGATGCGGTGGAGGCATGCGGGGGGTTCACGGAAAACGCCAGCGGCAATATAAACCTTGTATATCCCCTTGATAGAAACGCCACTCTTATTATAAAAGAAAGCTCGGACGGGGGAGGGGTGACCTATATTGACGATGCAGGAGACGCCATGGTGATTGATGAAGAGAAGGGGATGATCGACGGAAGAATCAATATCAACAATGCCGACAGCCATTCCCTATGCATGCTTCCCGGCATAGGGGAAAAAACAGCAGGCGATATAATCGAATACAGGGAAGAGAATGGAGATTTTGAAGCAATCGAGGACATTATGAATGTGAGCGGAATAAAGGAAAATAAATTTGCTGCGATTATGGATTATATTTGTGTTAAATGATATTGTACCTATCGGGGAATCAACCGGGAAATGCGCATTTTCAATTGACACCGTGTTATGATTATTATAGGATAACCAGTAAGGAATTTTTTAGCTTGATGGAGGTTTTTTATGTCCGGATTCATAGTGATGGGAGCTGCGGTTGTAATAACGTTGCTTTTCGCTGCATATAATTTCAAGGCAGTCAAGAAAATGAAGGGCGGAACGGCCCTTATGGAAGAAATTGCCGAAGCAATCAGGGGAGGTGCGAACACCTTCCTTCTTCATGAACTCAAGGCCATGTATAAGATCGCAATACTGGTAGCCGTGATTCTCGGTGTCGCCGTTGACTGGTATGTGGGTGTTGCATTTATTATCGGCGCTTTAATGAGTGGAACAGCAGGGTTTGTGGGAATGAAGATCGCCACATATGCGAATGTAAGGGTTTCGAACACTGCCAGGGAGACGCGGAGTCTGGGTAAAACCCTTAAAACCGCATTTCAGGGGGGAAGCGTCATGGGGCTTAGCGTGGGCGGATTCGCCATGCTGGGGCTTTTAATTGTTTTTCTCGTTTTCGGCAAGTTGATGGGCCAGATGGATTCGGTCAACCTGACAATTGTAAGCAATTGGATAGGCGTCAACTACATACCATTTACAATGACCGTCGCAGGATATGCCCTCGGTTGCTCGCTCATAGCTTTGTTTGACAGAATCGGCGGGGGAATTTATACAAAGGCCGCCGACATGGGTGCGGACCTTGTTGGAAAGACCGAAGCCAAAATTCCCGAGGACGATCCAAGAAATCCGGCAACAATAGCAGATAACGTAGGTGACAACGTGGGTGACGTAGCCGGGCTTGGCGCAGACCTTCTTGAAAGCTACGTCGGCGCCATAATTTCCAGTACGACCCTTGCCGCATACATGTATTTCATATCCAAGGCGAATGCGGGGGGAACCATTTCAGACTCACTGGTACAGAAATTGATGATTTTCCCCGTGTTCTTTGCGGCAATCGGACTCATATCCTGTGCTCTTGGAATACTGTTCCTTATTTTAAAGAAAGTTTCAAACAAGCCCCACCGGGAGCTTAACACGGCCACCTGGGTCTCCGCGGGATTAACCGTGATAGCAACCGGCATAATGACATATGTGTTTTTCTCGGGTGAAACCGAAACCATCAAGATGGCCGGATTCAATATGGGTGTGCTTTCACCTTGGATATCGGCGGTTACTGGAATAGTGAGCGGAGTCTTGATAGGAATGGTGGCCGAGTATTATACGAGTTACGACTACAAGCCGACAATACATATAGCGAAATCATCGGTGCAGGGGGCTGCCCTGACCATTACGACGGGGCTGAGCAACGGAATGAAATCCGTTCTTCTACCGGTGTTCATACTTGCAACCGCCATAATATCATCCTTCTATTTCGCGGGAATATACGGGGTCACTATGGCGGCTATCGGAATGTTGTCATTTGTCGCCACAACCGTGTCCGTCGACACCTACGGTCCTATTGCAGACAATGCAGGAGGAATAAGCGAAATGGCGAAACTTGATCCGGAAGTAAGGAGAATAACCGATAAACTCGACTCTGTGGGAAATACGACAGCCGCCATAGGGAAAGGCTTCGCCATAGGATCAGCCGCCCTTGCAGCGCTTTCACTGCTCACATCCTATTTATATTCCCAGGTCAGCGGAGCGGGTGACGCGGCAGGGTTCAGCCTTCTTTTGAACATCATAAACCCGATGACCCTCGCAGGAGCCCTCGTCGGAGGCGCCATACCGTTCTTCTTCTCCGGAGTGCTGATTGACGCGGTTGCAAAAGCCGCTGTGAAAATGGTTGAAGAGGTCAGAAGACAGTTTAGAGCCTTCCCAGGAATTCTGACAGGTGAACAGAAACCGGATTATAACCAGTGCATATCGATTTCATCGGAAGGCGCCCTAAAGGAAATGGTGCTTCCCGCTTTTATAGCGATACTGCCCCCTTTGGTTGGAGGATTCCTGTTCGGAGCCGAATTTGTCGGCGGGCTGCTTATAGGCACGCTACTTTCCGGAATAATGCTTGCGTTGTTTACTGCGAATTCCGGTGGATCATGGGACAATGCCAAGAAACTGGTTGAGACAGGCGGAATCGAAGGACATGGAAAAGGAAGTGAAACCCATAGCTCGACAATTATCGGGGATACGGTGGGCGACCCGCTGAAAGACACGGTCGGACCCTCGCTGGATATTCTGATAAAGATAATGTCCGTTGTGTCCTTGATAGGGGTTTCAATTTTCCAGAAGTTCAATCTGTTTGAATTTCTGGGACTGACGGATTTGTTCAGATAAGGAGATAAATGAAACTGGTAAGATTTATCAAAGATAAGGAAGTTTGCCATGGCGTCATCGAGGGTGACGCCATCAGGCTTTTAAAACGGGATTTCATTGAAGGTATCGAGCCCGCACAGGAAACCGTCAGGGCGGACGAAGTCAGGTTGATGTCACCCGTAAGTCCGGGCAAAGTTGTCGCGGTGGGCTTGAATTACCTGGATCACATAAAGGAATTCGGAAACAGGCCGGTTCCCGAAAATCCGACCCTGTTTTTAAAAATCCCTTCAACGGTCATAGGTCCCGATGATGATATTCTGCTTCCCCCGGGTTATGAGAGGGTTGATTTCGAGGCCGAGCTCGCGGTTGTGATATCAAAACGCTGTTACAGGATTTCACCGAAAGAGGCCGGCGACTATATTTTGGGAGGCACATGCCTTAATGATGTGACGGAAAGGGTCGTGCAGAAAAAGGACGGGCAATGGACAAGGGGGAAAAACTATCCCACGTTCTGTCCCGTGGGCCCGTGCATAGAGACGGACGCCGACCTGGACAACCTCGATATCAAGGGCATACTGAACGGGCAGGTGCTGCAGTCGTCGAACACGCGTCTTCAGATATGGAAACCGGCCGAGCTTGTAAGCTTTATTTCGCAGTCGATACCCCTTGAACCGGGCGATTTGGTTTCCACAGGCACGCCTTCGGGAGTGTCGCCGATGAAACCGGGTGACGAGATTGTGATAGAGGTCGAAAATATCGGCCGTCTGATGAACAGGGCCGTTGCCGAATAAAATGACAAACTGCCACCACAATTGCTGAACAAAATGACAGATTGCCGGGGGCTGCCAAATGACACGGGATTTCAATATTTGGCAACCGCGACAGCCGCAGGGGCTTCAAAACCTGCAATATATAACGGTTTTCACCGCATGTCCCTATATATTGGCAAACCGGATCAGGGAAAAAAGCTTTTGGGCCTGTTAAGGTGCAAGGGTTTTTATGCTTTTAATGGGAAAAGCTTGCGCCTTAGATGCTTGAAAATGCAAAAAAGATAGTAATCAAGGCGTTTTCAGGTTATTCAGCAAGCCCTAGCCAATTTTTACAACAGGGTCTTCGCCCATGATTTCATTGTAAGTTTTTTTAAATATTGAACCAAGCGGTTTTTTTGAATCTGCAATCACTTCGGCGTAAAAGCCGGAAGGGTCGCCGGCCAGGGGCTCAAGCGATATGTTCTCGCCTGCGCAGTCGATCCGGTAGGGTTTGCCGTCAAGCCTTATAAAACCCTTGAATCTGTAAGTCATAGGGGAAACTATCTCAATAAATTTTCTGAATTTTGACTTATCCATTAGGCAGGGGAATTCAACCGACAGTTTTCGGACACCGCTTTGAGCTGCCGTGGTCAAAGGCCCGCTTTTATTTGTCAGGGGGGCGAGTTTCAGAAGCCGGTGGTTGTCATCCGTGTCGGCATGTGTGGTTTCAACCGTTTGCGCAACCTCATTAAGCTGCCTCACGGCTTTACGGACGGTATCCAGCTCGACGGGGGATACAAGATCGGTTTTATTGATCAATATGTAGTCGGCGTATGAAATCTGATCGGACACAGCGGTGGATACGGTTATCAGTTTTTTAACATTGCTTGCATCGACCACGGTTATGCAGCCCCTGTAATCGTATTCAAAGCCGGTCTGCTTTTTTATGATGTCAATTATTTCACCCATTCCGCGGGGATTGGCCATTCCCGAAGTTTCAATGAAGACGTAATCGAGATTTTTTTCAGACAACAGGATAAGGGCTTCTATAAAACGCTCCGACCTGCATGTGCAGAAAATGCTCCCGTTGTTTATTTCACTCATCTCGATATTTCCGGATTCAAGGAGGGAACCGTCGATTCCCTCCCGCCCGAATTCGTTTACTATTATGCCGGTTTTCATTTCATCGTCCGCTGTCAGAAGACGTTTCATCAAGGTTGTTTTCCCCGAGCCGAGAAAACCGGTTATGAGATAAAGTCTTGTATTCATCTATCTGCCTTCCAGTCTTTCCATTTCCTCTTTTATCGCATCTTCCAATTCCTTCCGACTGGGGATTATGGAGGAGTATTTCAATTCGCCGTTAACATAAATGCAGGGAAGATTCTTAACACCCATTTTAACCACACGGGCTATGTTTTCCTTAATCGTCAGCGAATATTCCATAAGGTATATCGAATCGCCGAAGGTTTCGCAAGCCCTTTTTGCAGCCTCCATCATATATGCGCATGCGGCGCATGATTTGGAGTCAAGGGTGAACACCTCGACCAGGGTTTTATCAAGGGAATCGTAATCGGGAAGGTCGATTTCAACATCATCGTGAACCGATTCATAATGCGAAACCATTTCACGGACGTCATCCGTTTCAAGAACAGCCTGGGCCACACCTATGACATTGTCCTTGGGAACGGCATAAGGCATCTCGCAGCCCGGCGCGATTATGAGGTTGTCATGGGAAAGGCCGTCGATCATCTCAACAACGTATTTCATATTGTCCTGCTGGGTGCCGTAGAGCATCACCGTCGTAAGGGGGATGTTGCCTCCGAGCACCACATTGTTCTTGTCCGTAATTTCTTTTGCCGTTTTCATGTCCACGTTTTCATCGATGAAAATGGAATCG
>CAZWVS010000057.1:625-11199 GCA_964636935.1 uncultured Clostridiaceae bacterium | reverse complement strand
AGGCAGAAGCAGTTCAAACCGGCCTGAAAACTCAATTATCCACACTATTCCTGAAATGGGCGCATTAAGACAACCTGCCAGAAAAGCCCCCATGCCCAGTATGCCGTAATGAGGCCTGTGTTCCCCCCCGTTGACCAATTTGCCCGCAGCCATGCCAAGTGCGGCGCCTATTGTGACAGCGGGGTAGAAATTACCCCCGACATATCCGCTTCCCAATGTAATTCCCGTGGCAACCAGTTTAACCACTCCCACCGCCAAAAGGAGCCATATGCCCATTTCCCCGGTTAATGTTCCGAGGGTTGTTTGTTCATGAAGCTCGAAGTTCAGCGGCATGAAAACACCTATCAGACTGATTGCCGCCGCGCCTATTGCGAGCCTTAATGTGACGCTTTTGATTTTTTCGAAAACAGCTGTGAATTTATTTATGGAAATAATATACAGAATCCCTGCAAACCACATTGCCACGCCCAAAAGTACAAATCCGGGGATGTCGCCCCACTGCACCGTCATAATTCCCGTGAAATCCGGTTTCATTATCGTTTGACCAGTTAAAGAACCAAGCATATGCGCAGTTACCGATGAAATCACCACAGGCGCAAAATAATCGGCGAACTGTTCCTTAAATAAAACCTCCAGCACGAACACAGCGGCAAACAAAGGCATGCCGAAAACCGCAGCTATCGCCGATGCCGCCCCGCATCCTATCAAAAGCCGTACATCTTTTGGTTTCAGTTTCAAATAGTAACCCGCATTAGAGCCCGCTGAAGCCCCCAGATGGACTATGGGTCCGAAACGCCCTGCTGAAAACCCGAATACAAGTGTAATTACGGCACCGATAATCTGAACAAGCACCCTCAAGGGTTTCATCATATGGGTCTTTATCCTCTCAAGCTCAACCAGCACCTGAACTATGCCTATCCCGGTATGATCATTCTTAAGATATATTGCATATATGACAATAGCGAAGCCCGCTCCCGCAAGGGGGAGTATGAAATACAATGACCTGTTGCCGCCCAAAATTCGGCTTGTCGCCTCCACCCCGTTTTCTATCGCCATATTGAAAAGCACCGCCATGATGCCGACGACAAGACCCATGGCAAGCGCCATACCAATATTTTTAAGAAAACCCAACCCTATTTTCATCGATATCCGCCTTTTAATGTTGTCCACCCGACCAATGCAATCGGTTTTGCTTAATATTATATACTACAAAAGGCACTATTCACATATCTCATCATATTATCCGACGGCTTGATTTACATTTTCACCGCTTTTGCCCGCTACATTGAAATCAGTTGAGACATGCCTGCCGGGAAAAAGGACATACTTCCTGTCCTGGTATTTTGACATTGCTTCAGCGACCGCCTCGATTTCATTGTCAGCTTCAACATGTATCTCCCTTTCCATTATTTCGGTTATTTTTATTCTATATGTGTTCATTGCATAAGCTCCCTTCAACCGTTTCACTATGCATATGATACACGAAGCATTGTACCATTATCAGTACATTTCAACCGTAATTGCGACATAACTCGCTTATTTGGGGACAATCATTTTACAACTGGTATGTAATAATCCAGAATCACTGTGCCATCTTCAGCTTTTTCGGTGAATCTCGGACTAAAATACAGTTCCATTGCCCATCTGCATACGGGACTATATCTGTATCCCCATTCTTCGAGTGCTTTCTCAGTCAGTTCATGGGCATGCATGATGGCGTCGTCCTCGGTGCCCCTTATCCACGAAGCCGCTACGGTGGTCTCTGGAATCCTGGTTTTTGAATATCCGAAGGCGGGCAGCTGACAACCATGTTTCATAAGCATGCCGCATGTGTATGTTTCGGTTGTCATGAATCCCACATATGCAGGGCTGTAGATGTAGTCGGTGTGTTCTTCCAACTGTTCAAATGTCGCGTCGTTCAAGCATTGGCGCCAAAACGCCGGTATGGGATTGTTCATTTTTATCTTGCACCAGTTGACATCGATGGTTTTGCCCACAATGTAAAGTTCCGGCAATTCCAAAAACTCAATTTTCTCAAGCTTTGCCATTTTTTTACCCCCTTGGTATACCTTCGATTAATAATGCCGAATAGAATTGTGTGATTGAAAAACCTACATTTACATTATACCCGTTATGCGGGGAAAAATGTAGTTTTACGTTATTGATTTATAAACATGATTCTAACAATTTCCGGATTCCGGATTTGAAACAGGCAGGATATCGCAGCATATGCCTTCATCCAGCTTGATCAGTCCGAACGAGGCCTCGCGCATCCCCCTCGCGGCTCGTCCGACCTTCCCGGGGTTCATGAGTGTGATTCCATTCTTTGTTTTCAGATAAGGTATGTGGGTGTGTCCGAAAAGCACGATATCCGCATTTACCGACCTGCCCTTTTTGTATATGGCCGACGTTGTGTTCCTTACGCCGTATTCGTGTCCGTGGGCGAAAAATATTCTGCGACCTTGTATGTCAATCGCTTTTTCAGTGGGAACCGCGGTCTGATAATCCGTATTTCCTTTTACAATCCGAATATCGGGGCCGGGGCATGCTTTTTCCAGCCCTACCGCGTCTTTTATATTGTCGCCCAGATGTATGATCATGTCCGGCCGGATTTTTTCCACAATCCGTACCATTGAATCCACATCGCCGTGGGAATCTGAAAAAACGATAATTTTCATATGATCAGTCCTAGACGCATATTGTTAACGCGCACCAAATTCACCTGACTTCCCTTGATGCTTTTTCAAAATCAATGCGCAGCTCCCGTTCACCGTCGCTTATGCTCATTTGGAGCGCCCCTCTTTTTGCGTTGCACCAGGGGTTTTCATATCTCATTTGATAGTCGACGGGGATGTTCTGCCCGGACACTTTAAGCGGCTTGCTCCAGCCCGTTTCAATCCTGCCCAGTGACGGGGAGTGGTATGTCAGGCTGAACACATCTCCCGAGATTTCAGCTGCGGATACGGCTTCTGCGAATTCCCCGAATGATCCGCTTTCATTTTTGGATCCCATTTCGCATATCCATGCATTCGACCTTCCGGTTGCCGTGTATTCATAGGGCTTTATTTCATATTGCCCACCCTTTTCATCCTTCCGGGGAAGATCCATATATGGATAGAAGGCCGGATCCGGTTTTTCCCATGACGTAAAGCCGGAGAGCGGTCTTATTGCGAAGTATCCGTCACCCTTTCTTCCGAAAACCCATTTGTCTTTCGTAATCACCTCGTCCAGAAACTCCTGCGGTATGTATGCGTGTGTATGATATGTGTAGGTCGGCACCATCGCCACATTTATATTATGCATGCTGATCAATACGTTCTTGTGGCAGACGGTCTTGGGCATTATCCGGTTTCCCGCCCATTTATTCGGCCGTCCGTTATATTCGTCCGTGGCTGGATGGTTTGTAAAAACAACCGCTTTACCGCCCAGGGTCGCCTGCCATACATGCTGCTGGAAACCGTATTTGCCTTTTTTATTGTCCTGCGCGCAGCTTAACATATAGTCATCCGTTCTATATGTATAGAGATCGGCCTTCGGTCTTGAAGTGTAGTCTGCGTCGGGGTCGTATTGTATTCCCGCCGCATCGCACATGTCATAATATTCCTTGTGGGACTTCGCCCTTTCCACCATATAGTATCCGGGCACAGCCCCTATGTTTATCGTGTTGTCCACTATGGCTTCATGTGAATTTGCGCCCATCCCCCAAAAATATGTCACATTTTTCGGATCACCGGGATCAACGCCCAGCGCCGCCCCTTCTTCTACGTTCATGCTCATGACCTGCCTGTTTTCATATGCGCGCGGATCATTGGCGCAGCTTACGATAGGCTCTTCCGCCTTGTAGCCGTCACAGGCCAGAAAAACAGCGGCGGGTGAAAGCGTGAGCGGCTGATCGCCTATTCCAAGAAACAGGCCCCTTAGAACATGTGAGCCGTCCCTTGCTCCTACGATATTGCGGCAATAGGTCCTGCCGTGGGTCGATCCGAAATTGCCCTTATAGCTGTTCAGGGCCATGTCGAAAAACAATAGGTCGATTATCATGCAGGCTTTTGTTCTGATTTCGTCGTCTTCGGCCAGTATGGCAAGCAGCGACACCGAAAGCATGTCCTCGTGATAATAATTGTTGGAAAGCCATTCGCTGAAGCCGAACCTGAAACGCCATTCCAGCCAATTCAACACTAGGGGTTTGGCATGCTCCATATGCCATTTCCCGCTTTTGCCGTTGTTTGTGAATGTCTCATCCGGATAAAGCTGTCCTGCGGCATATTCGTTCGCATGAAACAGCATCTGATGGTTTTCGGTAAAATAGCAGGGGCTGTTCTCCGGACCTCCCTCGTCTATCCAGTATTTGCAACCAAGAATCATATCCCTGGCTTCATTTTTCAGGTCTTCCGGTATCTCCCCGGACTCGCCGTAACGGCTCATCATGAATATGAAGCCTGGAAGAACGAAATCGAAACAATCTATCCTGTCATAGATGCACTGGATGGACTCCCTGAAATTGTCCCCATTGAAATCAGGCGTTTCCATACCTCTTTTTTTCAATTCCAGCCTTGCAATTTCATCATATATGCTGTTTCTGCCGAATTTGGAATCTTTTTGAGTCCCGTTAACCAGCAAATCAAGATAGGCCCCGTTTATGTCCTTTTTGTTTTTCGTGTGGAATGGATGCATTTTATTTTCCTTTCACCAATCTATGGTTTTTCAAATAATCCCGTTATGAATATTGTATGGAGTAAAGCTCGTAATATAGCTTCTTCCTTTCCATTAGTTCTTCATGGCTGCCGCTTTCGGCTATTTTCCCGTGATGCAGGAACATGATCTTGTTGGCATTTTTTATCGTTGAGAGCCTGTGGGCTATCGTTATGCTTGTCCTTCCCTTCATCAGGTTTTCAAGACCGTCCTGTATAAGCTGCTCCGTTTTTGCGTCGACACTGGATGTCGCCTCGTCCAAAACGAGGATTCCCGGGTCGTTGACGACAGCCCTTGCAAAACTCAGCAGCTGCCGCTGACCTTCCGAAAGGGTGGTCCCCCTCTGATTCACGGGTTGTTCGTATTTCATCGGGAGTTTTTCTATGAAGGTGTCGGCGTTTACCGTTTTTGCGGCCTCGATCACCCTTTCACGGCTTATGTCGTTATACAGCTTGATATTCGTTTCAATATTGCCTTGGAAAAGGAAAACATCCTGGCGCACCGTTCCTACGGCTTTCCGCAGTTCCCTTATGTCCAGATTGTAGATGGATTTGCCGTCGACAAGTATGTCGCCTTTTTGTATCTTGTAAAAACCCAGTATCAGGCTGATGATGGTGGTCTTGCCCGCCCCCGTGGTTCCGACAATCGCTATGCTTTCCCCCGGTTCCACGGTAAAGGACACATCTTTCAATATCCAGTTGTCATCGACGTATGCGAACCACACGTTTTTAAACTCTATCCTGCCTTCGACTTCACCCAGGGCCTGCCGGTTTTCTGGAAGATCCTCCTGCTTGGTTTTTAGTATAGTCTCTATCCTGTCGCTTGATATGAGCGACGACTGCGTCGTGTTGTACATTTCAGTAAGGTTCATTATAGGCTGGAAGAACTTCCCTGCGTAGTTTATAAACATGTACACGACGCCGAAACTGATAATGCCGTTTAAAATATCCGTGCCGCCGATCCACAAAATCAATGCGGTGGCTATGGCGGATACAACCTCCATGAAAGGCCTGAACACACCGAATATTATTATCATTTTGTCGTTTTCTTTCAGGTATTCGTTGTTGACGGAGTCGAATTCCTCTTTTTTCGCATTCTGCATGTTGAATGCCTGTATTATCTTCATGCCGGCAATATGTTCCGAAAGGAATATGTTTATGGCGGTCAGCCTGGCCCTGATTCTTGTAAAAACTATCCGGGCCTTGCTTCTGAACAAAATCGTCGCCAGGGCCATCAGGGGCAGTACCGCGAGAACCGTAAACGCCAACTTCACGTTGATGGAGAACATCACTATTATGACGCCCACCATCATGAATATGTCCCTGAAGAAGTTTACGAGGACGCTTGTGTACATCTCGCTTATGGTCTGCGTGTCGTTGCAAATTCTTGTGACAATGCTGCCTACGGGGGTTTTGTCGAAATACTTGAACGTCAGACCCTGAACATGGGTAAACACCTTGTCTCTAAGCCGCATCACTATTTTTGCGGATGTCACCCGTAAAATGTATGTGCTGATATATGAAAGCACAAATTGAAGTATCGCCAGCCCCAGAAATGCCAGGCCCATATACATGATGTGGTTTTTATATCCTTGTATTCCAGCAGGGTCGTCGAGGGCGAAGCTTATGTCGTCTATTGCAAGCCCCATTATATATGGCCGCAGCAATTCCGCACCCGTAAGGGCCAGAACCATTATTAGCGCGAGCAGGAAACTGGGCCAGAACGGCATCGCCGGTTTTAAAAGCTTTCTCAAAGCCCTTTTATCCAGTTTCTTTCTTTCTTCCGCGCTTACCTTGTCCATTCCCCTTCCGATTCTCGGTCCGCTCATACAGCTTCACCTCCGTTGATTTCCATTTCATCTATAAGCTGCATTCTGTACATCCTGTCGTAAATGCCCTGCTGTTCAACCAGTTCGTCGTGGCTACCCTCTTCTGCGATTTTACCGTCCGCCAGGACTATTATCTTGTCTGAGTCCTTTATCGTGGATACCCTGTGTGAAATTATGATGCAGGTTCTTCCTTCCCTGACTTCCCGCAGGTTTTGCAGTATTTCCTTTTCAGTCTCCACATCGACGCTTGAAAGGCAGTCGTCAAGTATTAGTACCGGCGCTTCCTTTATAAGCGCCCTGGCTATGCAGATCCTTTGTTTCTGGCCGCCGGAGAGGTTGACTCCTTTCTCGCCCAGCATGGTGTCGAACTTATCCGGGAATTCAATGATGTTCCCGTAGACGTTGCTTTTTTTAGCGGCCTCTTCAATTTTTTCCCGGCTATACCCTTCTTCGCTGAATCCTATGTTGTCGGCGATGGTGTCGGAAAAAAGGAAATTGTCCTGGGGCACATATCCTATGTTTTTTCTTAGTTTCTTTATAGGAATGTCGGTTATGTCATAACCGTCGAAGCTTATCATTCCCGGCCCGTCCACATCGAATATCCTCATCAGAAGATTGACAAGGGTTGTTTTCCCGCTTCCCACTTCCCCGATGACCGCTACCGTCTGACCCGCTTTAATCTCGGTGCTGATATCGTTAAAGACATATTCGTCTTTATCCGGATACTTGAATTTTAGGTTGCTGAGCTTAATCTCCCCTGTGAATTCATCCGGGATGTCCTCGCGTTTCTCATTATGCTTTCCGTCGAATATATCCGGCTCCTCGAATATCAACTCGCTTATCCTGCCAAGGGACACTTTGCCCTGCTGCAGATGATTTATCAGCATCCCGATGAATCTTATGGGTCTTATCAGCATTCCCAGAAATGCATTGGCCGCCACGAACTCACCCAGGGTGATTCCCCCGTCAATGGCGATGAAGCCCCCTACCAGGAGTATGATTAAAAACGCCATTTGCGAGAGGAACGCAAGCGACGGGTGGAAGACAGCCATCACCTTTGCCAGATTCACATTTGCGTCATAATTCTTCCTGTTCACTTTTTCAAAGTTTTTCTTTTCCTGTTCTTCCTGAACGAAAGACTTGATTATCCTGATCCCCGAGACATGCTCTTCCGTTTTGGAACTTATATCCGAAAAGGTCTCCTGAACCGTCCTAAAACGGGAGTGTATGAATTTGCCGAAACGCGCCGCTATGAATATCATTATCGGAAACGGGATCATTATGGCCAATGTGAGGGGCAGGCTCATTTTAATGGACAGATAAATGAATCCGGCTCCCAGGAGAACAATGGCGTTTGTTATCATCATGATTCCCCGGCCTATTGCCATACGCAAAGCCCTCAAATCATTCGTTGAAAGAGCCATAAGCTCCCCGGCATTCTTTCTGTTGAAGTATGCCATCGACAAATCCACAAGCTTGCTGAACATTTTTTTGCGCATCACGTATTCCATCAGGTTGCTTGCCCCCAGCAGCAGATATCTTACGAGGAAATTCGACACCAGTTTCGCAAATGAGATTCCTACTATCACCAGACAAAGTATCAGCAGTCTTCTCTCTGTTAGATTTTCATTTCCTGAAACTGTTTCCTTCACCATGTCAACAATCTGACCGATGATTATGGGTGTCATGATGGAAAGCACATTGACCGTCACTATTGACAGCACGCCGAGCAGATAGCGGACTTTGTGTTCTTTTATGAATTGCGCGAACAAACCCCACCCTTTGCGGATTTTTTCATTTTGGCGCATCTTCTTTTTAATATCTTTTCCGGTGTCGGTCCCCTTGTATTCATCGGGGACTTCGCCTTTTCGCGCCATGCGCCTGTACCTTAGGCGATCCAATATTCCGTGTTTTTTCAGCGGGTCTTCAAACTTGTCCTTTTTTCTGCTCATTTCAATCTCCTAAAGCTGTTCAAGTATCTTATTTATCGCGCCCAGGGCTGTATTTATCGTTATATCGTCCACATTTTCCAGGTACTCGCTGATCTTTTCGTCAAACTCCCTGAAATATTCATCTTTTATCTTCTCCCCCTCGGGGGTTATGAACACAAGCATTTTTCTTTTATCCGAATCGCTTTTCCTTTTAACGGCGAACCCGCGCTTTACAAGAAGGTTGATCAAATTGGTCACATTGCTCTGTTGCATCGACCATTTTTTTGAAATTTCACACGGAGAGATGCCTTCTTCTTCGTTTAGAACGGAAAGAACCCTGAATTCGCCCGGATAGAGGTTTTCCCTGTTGACGATGCTTATGGTTCTTCTTCTTAACTTTTTGACCAGCCGGTTCATCTGCCTGTAGAACTCGACCTTATCGGAATTCATAATACATTTCACATCCAAATTTCCTTATATTTTATAAGCATTATACACCCGTGTATTTATACGTCAACACCAAATTGCTTATATTTTATAATTATTTTCTTTTTTTAGGCGGAATTTCCGCCACACCATGTTTTTTTAAAATACAACTCCTTTATTTTAATATTTCATGTGATATAATGTTCAATAGATAAATAATTCTAATAGGGGGAAATATCAATGAAAAAAATTCTAGTGGCATTAGTAATTGTCGCAATGGTCGCTTCATTGTTCACGGGCTGCGCCAAAGAGGACCTCAAGGCAGAGGTCGGCATGGTTACAGACGCGGGCACGATCGACGACAAATCCTTTAACCAGGGCACTTGGGAAGGAATTGTGGCTGCGGGGGAGGATTACGGATACGCACCGAAATATCTAAAACCCCAGGGCACAACCGAGGCGGATTATCTTGCCGAAATCACCAACCTGGTCGACTCGGGCTATAAGCTGATAGTATGTCCCGGTTTCAAGTTCGAAACCACCATATTTGAAGCACAGGACAAATATCCCAACACCAAGTTTGTCATAATCGACGGCGAACCGCACAATGCGGACTATTCTGAATTCCGGATTGAGGATAATGTCGTGGCGATTTATTTCCAAGAGGAGCAGTCCGGTTTCCTTGCAGGCGTAGCTGCGGCCGTCGAGCTTGAAACAGCTGAATTCGGTTTCGTCGGCGGAATGGAAATCCCGGCTGTTCAGAAATTCAACTGGGGATTCCAGCAGGGCCTCCAGTATGCAAATGACAATTATGGAACAAACGCGACAATCAAGGCCGAAAATGTAATATATCAGGGGACATTCGAAGATGTCGCAGCGGGAACAACCCTTGCCGCCCAGATGTATGACAAAGGTGTGGACGCCATATTCGCGGCAGCGGGCGGAGTCGGCGTGGGCGTCATAGCCGAAGCCAAGAACCGCGCGGTTGCCGGAGAAGACGTGTGGGTCATCGGTGTGGATGTCGACCAGTACAACGACGGTATTTACGAAGGGGACAAATCCATCATATTGACATCCGCCATGAAAGGTATCGACACAGTTGCATACGACATGGTTAAAGCTTATGACGAAGGCACCTTCCCGGGTGGACAGATTCTCAGGTTCGACGCCTCCAATAACGGTGTCAAAATACCGGATGAAAATCCCAACCTGTCAACTGCTACAGAGGACATAGTAGACGATGTTTTCGCAATGCTTAATGACGGCAGCCTCACCGTTGCCGACGAGCAGGGTGATTTAATCAAATAGGACATGATGCAAAAAATACAAAGGGCGGATTTATCCGTCCTTTGTTTTTTAGGAGCTGAAAATGGAATATATTGTAGAGATGCTTGGCATACGAAAGGAATTTCCCGGTGTACTGGCCAATGACGACATAACCATCCAGCTTAAAAAGGGCGAAGTGCTGGCGCTGTTAGGAGAAAACGGAGCCGGAAAATCAACCCTGATGAACATACTTTTCGGGCTTTTCCACATGGACAGGGGCAAGATAAAAGTCAGGGGCGAAGAAGTACATATAAAAGATCCGAACGATGCCGACGCGCTCGGCATAGGAATGGTTCATCAGCACTTCCAGCTGGTGGACACTTTCACGGTTACGGAAAACATAATAATGGGCACCGAGGGCGGTTTCATAC
>CAZWVS010000057.1:0-615 GCA_964636935.1 uncultured Clostridiaceae bacterium | reverse complement strand
AAGAAAATAAAGGAACTCAGCGAGCAGTACGGATTGAACATAGATCCCGATGAAAAGATCGAGGACATATCCGTCGGCATGCAGCAAAGGGTTGAAATATTGAAGATGCTGTATCGCAATTCCGAGGTTCTTATATTTGATGAACCGACAGCCGTATTGACGCCTCAGGAAGTACGCGAGCTCATGCAGATAATGCAAAACCTTATAAAAGAGGGCAAATCCATAATCCTGATAACCCATAAGCTTAAGGAGATCAAGGAGATAGCGGACCGGTGCACCGTAATACGAAGAGGCCGGGTAATAGGAACCGTCGAAGTCTCTGAGACAACCCAGGCCGAAATGGCCAAAATGATGGTGGGCAGGGAGATTTTGTTCGATATTGTAAAGGAAGAATCCCCACCCGGGGACGTTGTGCTTGAAATAGATAATCTTTCGGTTATGAACAACCGGAAGGTTCTCGGGCTGAAAAACTTCTCCCTGGACGTAAGAAGAGGTGAAATAATGGGCGTGGCCGGTGTGGAGGGAAACGGGCAGGCGGAACTCATTGAAGCCGTAACGGGCCTTAGGAAAGCAACATCAGGCACCATAAGAATCAACGGTGAGGATATAGAGAAT
>CAZWVS010000056.1:0-11753 GCA_964636935.1 uncultured Clostridiaceae bacterium | reverse complement strand
CTCATTTATTGTGACTGCGTTTATTAAGATATTCCTATTTGGTATTATGTTTGCATAACCATTTAATTCAGCCAAAGCCTTATGGGAAAAGGCCAATTGCTTTAAAACTTTATTTGACTCTAGTCCTACCTCTGGGGGAAGAGGTTTTAATTTGAATTTATTCATATAACCACTCCTGTAACCATGTGCACATTATATAGCAGTTATTGACACATATCAATGATACGTGGGTAGTTTTTTCAATTTTTTACCCACGTTTTGTGTACGTGGGTAGTTTTTACACGTGTTTTTCGGCCGGTTGCGAATCGAAAACATTCTGAAAGGTAAGAGATATTCGGAAAATGGCTTTTATGCTTAAGTGAAGAACACCCGTGACTTTAGTCATGAGAGGTTCAATTTTCCTCCTTCTCTATTATATGTTCAAGCAATACTGGAAAATCATTGACATACCTGCTTTCATCGAGTTTCAGTTCAAGTTCCAGGATTTTCCCGACTTTCCGAATCATATCCAATCCGTATGAGAGCAACTCGATTAATTCTTTTATATTGATTTTTGCTGTCGGGTCGATTTTATGCCGGTCTACAAAATATTTCTTGTCATTGTGGGCGATATAGCTGTGCCTCCATTCTATTAAGCGCTTAATAGAATCTTGTTTTTCCTCCATGAAATCCCTGCCCTCGTTAATCACCTTGTCAAGTTTCTCAGTGTCACCCGTTCTACGAAGGAATGAATCCGTTTCCATTATCTTCAGTATCTTGTGGATTGTGAATTCCTTTGTCTTGCCGTGGACATAGAAGTTGGCTGTTATCAGCATCGCCTGACTCAAGATTGTTTTGAATGAAGCATCAAAAAAATTGGGCGCTATTTTCAATTTTTCAATGTATTTATCTTTATCAAGATAGTACGACTTATGTATATCACACAGGAATTTGGCATAATTCAATCTTGTGTAATATCCGATGCACACTTTTTCAAACTGCTCCATGCTGTACATTTCACAATCCTCCAAGTCGGTTCTATGTTTAAAGTATATCAGTTTACTGATTTTTTTATGCAGCCGTGGAAGTTTTTTCTATGACTTTTTTCCGCAAATGAAACACCTTGTGCCACTATTCTTCTGTCTGAAGCCTTTTCAATACCCCCCGCTCATTCTCCAAAAACCATTTACACATTTCAAGATTGCTTTGTGACTCTTCCATTTTATCCATGTTCAGGTAATATGCGGTGAAGATAAGCTGCACGGATATAAACATATAGAATATATCCTGTCTTTCTTCAATGGTCAGGGCTTTCACTTTATCATAACTTTCAAGCAGGATCGGGATTGCCGACAACCATTGCAGCCTGTATTCTTTATTCTTGAAATTTCCGACCAGCATGCTTGTCATCAGATACGCGATGTCAAAAATCCTGTAACCTATCATGCATAATTCAAAATCTATGACACCGATGAATTCCCCGTCCTTGAACATGACGTTTTCACCGTGGAAGTCGCGGTGTATGAACTGCTTTGAATTCCTCTCAAACACTTTTTTTAGATTTTCCCTTCGTTCGTCAATCGCACGAAATATGTCCGAACCCTCCATTTTCTCCCCCATCAGCGGCAGGGCCCATTTGAATATAGTGTTGTAAAGATTCATATCCTTAATATGTTCGCTTTCGTTGTTGTAGTTTTGCAGCGCCTTATGAAGAAGTCCCAGAACTTCACCAAGCCTTTCTGCAGCGAAACATAGTTTTTCGATTGTGTCATATTCAAGGTGCTCCCCTTCAATATATTCATATAGGCAGTATTTATTCGACCCATGCTCCACAACGAGCCTGTCATCGACTGTTCTAAGGGGAACCAAAACACGAATTCCCAAACTTGCCAGATATTGAAGCAAATCCTCCTCTACTTCGATTCTCGCCTCATTGTGTACGCTTTTAAGAAGATATTTTCCACTTTCACCTGTAGTCGCAATGAATTTTGTGCTGCCGCTTTCCTTATTGACGGATTCAATCTGTTCCACATCTTTCAGCCCCCAATTTTTTATCAATCCATATATTTCTAGCATACATCACCTCTTGCTTTCATTCTTCTTTAAACCTTGCTCAATACAAAACCGTGTACCGGGTACACGGTCAATGGAACTTAATTCGGACGGGAGCCCGTCAATAGCCAAACTTGTGCATACCCGATTTATCAAACAAAAAAATTGACTGTCTGCCGGTGCAAATTTATACCTTTGTGCTTTCCACCACTTCGGCAATCTTCTTTCTCCTGCCCAATACTTCGTTTTCCTTCCATTTACCCGACTTGAACCGCATAAGTATGAGACCGGACCTTATCAATATATCCACTCCCATCGCAATCCAGAAACCGTTTAGGCCCAGGTTGAAGTAAAAAGCGAACAGAAGGGTGAATATCAGCCTTATTCCCCAGTTGCCGATAATCGTAAAATACATTACCCACTTTGTGTCGCCTGCACCTCTTAATGCGCCTGCCATGACCATGAAAATGGCCAGCAAAGGCTGATATATGACAAATATCTTAAGTGCGGTCGAGGCCATTCGGGCGACCTCCATATCCTCGGTATAAAGTTGTGTTATCGGAAATACGAAAATGTACATCAGCACGGATGCCAAGGCCATCAGGATTACCGTCATGTATGTGGACTGCTTTGCATATTTTTCTGCAAGGCCCCCCTTCCTGGCTCCAAGGCTCTGCCCCACAAGTGTCGTTGCCGCCATGCCGAACCCGAAGCCGGGCATGAAAGATAATGATATTACATTCATGGAAATTGCATTTGCCGCTATGGTGGCGGTGCCAAGTCCGGCCACCAGCGCAGTGTAGATGATATTGCTGCCTTGTCTTACAAACTGCTCTATAGAGGCCGGAAAGCCTATTCGCACTATTCCCTTTATTATCTCCCAGTCAATCTTAAGTGTTATTTCTTTCCAGAACAGCTTAACATCGGACACCCCCCTGGTTATGACCACCATGCCCACGAGGAATCCGGCAAGTCTTCCCAATGCCGTGCCCCAGGCGGCTCCCGCAACACCCAGTTCCGGGAAAAATCCGATTCCGAAGATTAAAAAGTAGTTAAAAAGCACATTGATAACATTGGTTACAAGCATTATGAAAAGAGGCGTCCTCATATTGCCGGTTCCCTGCAATATGGAATTTATAACCATGGTCGGCAGTCCGAACACCATGGACATAAAGACAATTTTAAGGTACACACTTCCTTCATTCAGTATGAATTGATCGGTGTTTTCCATGAACACCAGCATAAACCTGAGCAAGTCCTTTGAAAATATCGCTCCGAAAACCGCCAGGATAAGGGCTGCAAAAAACCCGCTTAACAAGGCTTGCCACAGGATATGATTCGCCTTGTGCCTATGGCCCGCTCCTATATGGTGTGCGACAAGAGCGGTCGCTCCTATGGTCATCGACATTAATGAACCCAGCAGGACGAAAACCAGCCGGTTGCCCATATCAACCGCGGCAATGGCCGAAGACCCGAGTTTACCTATCATTATGACATCTACAACGCCTACTATGCTTTGGAGAAACAATCTCAAAATTGCAGGCCAGGCCAATTTAAGTATATTTTTTCTTATTCTGCCCGGGCCCGCGTCAATTATCAACTCATTCATTTTCTCTCCAACACATAGACGTATGAAAGTTTTTTATTTTCAGCAAATTACGCATTATATGATAGTAACAGATTCAATAAAAAAATCAATATATTTGCAGTTTATTGATGTTTATATATAATTGTACATAATCAGATATTTAATTTTCCGGAGGGCTTATGTTAATAAAGAAACTTGATTTATCGAAAAAGCAGACCGATGCGTTGGTAACCGCCACCGGTATAGTCATTCTTGCCCTTATCTTGATAATAGGCATGATGGTCATGAACTCAAATAATTCATCCACGGACATAGATTTTCTCGGTTACGGGTTCAAAGTGGCGGATGAGGAGGTCCTTATTAACACACCTCTAGACGAATGGACTTCCGTGCCGATAAACGACAGTTCATATCATTCATTGGAAAGTTTAAGCGGAACCATAAATAAAGCCTACAACAAATGGCACTCGGCTCTCAGGAACGGTGTTATTTTCCTATATCTTGCCGCATTTTTAATCATAATAATTAAAAAGAAGGACAACTATTTCCACGGCATGTCAAAAGGCTTTCTGGCAGGTGCCGCGCTGCTGCTCTTGTTATTCACGCTTCAATTGCTGCTCGAGGTTAACTCTCTTCTGGTTTCCTTTTCACATGATTTCACCCATTTGATATTTTAGGGCTTAACGGAGATATGCGATGAAAACAACAGTGCTTGGATGCGGCAGATGGGGAACATTTATAGCTTCATATTTATTTGAACTCGGTTATGAGGTTGCGTTATGGGGACGCAGGGGTTCCGAAAACTTGAGTCTGCTGCGCGCCACGGGTGAAAATGAATATCTAAAACTTAATCCCTCGGTTAAACTGATTGACGACATTGAGTCAGCCGTTTTAAATGCCGGCGCTATTTTCATATCCATAACGACAAACCATTTCAGAGGGCTTGCAAAAGCTATTTCCCAATATGACCTTGCCGGCAAGACAATCGTTCTTTGTATGAAAGGTTTGGAAGTCGACACAGGCATGCGTATGACTGAAATATTGGCCGATGAATGCGGTAAAGAGATAAAATCCGCCGTATGGGTCGGCCCGGGTCATGTTCAAAGCTTTGTCCGGGGAGTCCCCGGTTGCATGCTTATAGACTCGGGTGATGTCGATACAACAAAATATGTGGTGTCCATTCTTGAAGGCGGCCTTATTAGATTCTATTACGGGAACGACATCATCGGGACCGAAGTTGGGGCCGGCGCAAAAAATGTCATGGGGATAGCCGCAGGAATACTTGACGGAATGAATTTAAGCGAATTGAAAGGCGCTTTGATGGCAAGGGGCGCGCGTGAAATCTCCCGTCTTGTTGAAAAAATGAGGGGCAATCGTGAAACCGTATACGGTCTGTCGCATCTGGGGGATTATGAGGCAACCCTGTTCTCCCCCTACAGCCGGAACCGCTGTTACGGTGAAAGCCTCGTCGGTAACACTGTTTTTACAAAATCGGCTGAAGGCGTTTCCACCGTCAAGGCGCTTATGCTGCTGGCCGAAAGATACGAAGTTGAGCTTCCCATTTCAAGGGCTGTTTATTCCGTTCTATATGAAAACGCAGACCCGCACAGCACCCTGCCTTCACTGTTCACGCGTCCTTTGAAATATGAGTTCAAAAACAAAACCCCTTAGAATATGAAAGCATCAGGGGTTCATGAATTTATCCTTGGAAAGAATCTTCTTTTTGAATAGCTCGTTCATTATCGGTTTCCCGTGTCCCGGGTAAAACACATCGCAGTCCTCATTTTTAAGCTTTCTATATGAATCGGCCAGCTGCTCCCTGTCCGTTACTATTATGGGATAAAGGCTTCCCGGAAAGATGTTGAACAGAGTGTCCCCCACAATGCATTGGCGGTCTTCCGTAACAATCGATATCGAGCCGGGCGAATGTCCGGGGGTGTGCATTATTTTTGCGGCCACGCCGTATTGACCGAGATCGAATTCATCACCTTCCATTTTTATTTCCGGATTTATGATGAAATTGGATTTGCCTTCGGGTGTCGCGCCGCCCATCAATCCCACAATCATCCTATATGGAAGTGTTGACTTGTTTTTATAATCGGCCTTGTCGCGATTCCCGGTTTTCAACTCTTCGACATGTACAAGGACAGGCGCTTTTGTCAGTTCCCTTATTTCACTTAATCCCTGCACATGGTCGTAATGGCTGTGTGTCACAATTATGAGGTTTATGTCCTCGGGCGAAATGTTTTCTTTTTCCAGAACTGCTTTTAATCTGGATACGGAGCCCTTCATTCCGGCATCGGCCAATATGAACCCCGCTGTGCCTTTCAATAGATAGGTATTTGATCCCTTTGTATCGATCGGTATGATTTTTGTTATGTATTCACTCATTCCTGAATTCCTCCGGGTGTCTTCTTTTTAATTCCTCTATCCCTTCTTTTCTACCCGTTTTTTCAAGTCTTTTCACATAATTCTTAAGATGTCCCTTTGCGTGGAACGGCCCCCCTTCGCATATTGCTGTCCACAGCGGGTCTGAATCATCCCTTCTTTTAGCCATCATTTCATCATGCCAGTTCAGCAGTCTCCAGGCAGCATCTTTGCATAGGTCGGGATTGTCTTCAGCCACGTTTTTTTGTTCATGGGGGTCTTTTTTTACATCGAACAGCATTTCTTTGGGGAAAAGATGATAGCCGTCGTGATATGTCCTTATGTATATCCATTCATCAAATCTGACACTCCGTTGGCACACATGGGCGCATTGTTCAAGAATGAGCTCGTTTCTACCGCAGTCTTCGCCTGTTTCAAGTGTTTTGGCATATGACGCGCCTTCCCAGGAAGGCATTTTTTCAGCACCAAGCAGCTCGCTTAAGGTAGGTGCAAGGTCCAGGTTATAGTGAAGGCCGGCACTCCTGATTCCCGATTTCTTTCCCGGCCATCTTATTATCATTGGTATCCTGGGTGTAATGTTGTCGGCGGTGGCGTGTTCTCCCCAGATTCCCAGTTCGCCCATGTTTTCGCCGTGATCCGCAGTTACAATCACAGCAGTGTCTTCCCATACCCCTTTTTGTTTCAGCTCCTCAATTATCATTCCTATATGGTTGTCCATATGCCTTATGCCGCAGTCATACCCGTCAATCATAATACGGGCACCATCTAGTCCGGATATTTTACCCGGATGTCTGGGATATTCGGATGATGTGCTGTCATCATACATGTTTATTTCATTCACACCGTGAGGCCCTGTTTTTTTCTTGGGCCTATTCATAACATCTTCTGTAAGCCAGTCCGGTATGGGTTCGTCCTTAAATGGGTTGCCCGTCTCCACCGGAGCCCTGTAAGGTGTGTGCGGATCCCAGTAGTTCACATGCAAAAACCAGTTGTCCTTTTCGGCATTTCTTCCAAGCCAGTCCATTACAACGGGGGTGACGTCTTCGGCGGATTCCATCCCTTCTTTACCGGTGTTGTGCATTTCATTGAATCCTGAATAGAACCAGAAAGCGGAGTGTCTTTCCGCAAAGGGGCTGATACTCACCGTCCGGAATCCGGCTTCCCTTAGCATGCATGGGAGCGACTGCGTCCCTATTTCGCTTTTAAAGCCTCTTTCCGGGCCTTCCTTGTCCATGTCGGCGGTCGTGCCCCCGTGATTGATTGCTCCGTTTAGAATTCCGAACCTGCCTGAAACAAGTGCGGCTCTGGAAGGCAGACAGGGTGCATTGGGAGTGTAGTAGTTGTCAAAAACAACGCCTTCTTCAGCTATGGAGTCTATATTGGGTGAAGTATCCCTGTGATAACCGTAGCAACCCAGATGGTCCGGGCGCAAAGTGTCAAGGTCCAAAAAAAGTATTCGCATAATCATCTCTCTTCTTTAAATCGTTAAAACAGTTCCAGTATTTTGGGGAGGAATATGATCAACCCGAGAATCACTGCCACCAGGGAACTTAACAACACAACCCCTGCGGATATGTCTTTCGCTTTTCTGGCAAGTGGGTGGTATTCCGGATTAACAAGGTCCACCAGCTTTTCAATTCCGGTGTTCATCATTTCACTTACCAACACCAGTCCGCCTGCAAAAACAACTATGGCCGTCTCCGGCAGCGACAGTTCAAAATACACAGCCGCCGCCAATACCAGGAAAAAACAGAAAAGCTGTATTTTAAAATTTCGCTGTGTGCGGAATACAAACATGATCCCATTAATCGCATTCTTAAAGCTTTTTAGGATTTTCCTAGTCTTTTTTTTCATAATCCCTCTTAAAAACACATCATTTCATCTACAATGATAACTGCTTTATATTCATTATGCAATTTCACAATGCCCGGATTCCGGTTAAAACAGTTTTACTTGTTCATTCCATTTTTCCATTTCACACCATATGGTAAAATCAGTTTTGTAGAGGAGGTGATTTTATGGGGATTAAACGACGAAGATATCGCCTTTTGTCCGATTTTGAAAAAGTCAGCCGCTATCTGGACGAGGTTTATGATCCTGTAACTCTGAACGGCTATCTGCTTAGGCCCTTTTTCGAATACGCCCACACCCACCCGTATTTCCAACACAAGTTCACACACCGCTTCGGAATCTGGGAGGATGATGGCAGGATAGTCGGTTTCGCTTGTTATGAGATGGCTTTGGGTGACTGCCTCATCAGTGTAAGGGAGGGTTACAATTCCCTTATCCCCGGGATTCTGGATTATGCGGAAAAGGAACTCAGTGTGAAAAATTCGGATAACAAATCCATATTGAAGGTGTGGACGGTTGACCGTGAAACGGAAAAATGCGATTTGCTGGAAAAACGCGGTTATGAGAAAGCATCTGCGGAATCGGTGACAATATTCCCCTATGACAAGGATTTCCCGACGGTCAGTCTTCCCAAAGGTTTTTCAATTATTTCACTTGAAGATGAAAACGACCTTATGAAAATCGACGCATGTCTATGGAAGGGCTTCAATCACGGCCCGGATCCGGATTACGACATCGACGGCCGGCTCTTGATGCAAAGCGCTCCCAATTTCAGCAAAGCCCTCACCACGGTCATTAAGTCTCCGGACGGACAATATGCGTGTTTTGCCGGCATGTGGATGAATGAAAAAAACAAATACGCATACCTGGAACCCCTTGCCTGTGTCCCTGAACACAGGAGGAAGGGGCTTGCAACGGCTGCCCTTGTGGAAGGCATGAAAAAGACAAAAGCAATGGGTGCAGAATATTGTTTCGGAGGCGTGGTTCCTTTCTATGAGGCAATCGGTTTCGAGACAATTTGCCATCGTGAATTGTGGAAAAAAGAATGGTAAATTAACCCATAAGATAAATGCACTATACTTCATTGTTTTTGTGCTAAAATATAATCATGAAAAACGTGATTCTTCTATTCGCCGACGACATGAGATACGGATTGATTGACAATCCGGAAGTCAAGACGCCTAATTTGGACCGGCTTGCTTCCCGCGGAGTCAAATTTGGCAACGCCCATATACCCGGAGGCTCAAGCGGAGCAGTTTGCATGCCAAGCCGGGCGATGCTTCACACCGGCCGTCTTCTTGAAGGCCTGAAAAAAGCGGGCAGGCATATCCCCAACGAACACGTCCTTCTCGGCGAGGTGCTGAAAAAAAGAGGATATTCAACATACGGCATAGGGAAATGGCACAATGGCAACGATTCATATGCGCGCAGCTTTACCGGCGGTGCGGAAATATTTTTCGGGGGCATGGAGGACCACTGGAACGTCCCCGCCAACGATTACGACCCTACGGGGAGATATTCCCAAAGAATATATAAATGCAGAAATCCGTATCTAGATAACGCGACAAACGAATACAGCTGCGACCATGTTACGCCGGGCAGGCACTCATCAGAACTGTTCGCAGACGCCTCCACCGATTTTTTAGACAAGGCATCCTCCGACGGCGGGCCATTCTTCCTCTACACCGCATTCATGGCACCCCATGATCCCAGGACAATGCCCCGGGAATACCTTGAAATGTACGATCCCGATGAAATATCATTGCCTGAAAACTATATGCCGCTTCATCCTTTTGATTTCGGAGTAGCAAACATACGCGACGAACTTCTTGCCCCTTATCCGAGGGAAGAGGGGGAAATCAGAAAACAGCTTTGTGAATACTACGCCATGGTTTCCCATCTTGATTCTTGTATCGGCAGGATAATGGACAGCCTTGATGAAAATGGTTTGGCTGAAGACACAATCCTTATATTCGCGGCGGACAACGGTCTCGGCATGGGAAGCCACGGCCTTATGGGCAAACAGAACCTTTACGAACACAGCATAAGGGTTCCCCTTATCGTCAGCGGACCGGGAATGCCCCGGGGCGATTCAAGGACGGCCTCTGTTTTCATTGCAGACATCTTTCCGACCATTTTGGATCTTCTAAATATTGAAATCCCCGGCAGCTGCACAACACAATCATTCGCCGGGACCATATATGATGAAAAGCCGCACAGGGACAACATGCATTTCAGATACAAGAACTATATCGCCGGTTTGAAGAGGGGCGGATATAAGCTTATTAGATATATGCTGCCGGAAGGCGAAAGGTTATCGCTGTTCAATCTTGCCGAAGACCCCTTCGAGGTGAACGACCTGTCGCGGGATTCCGCCTATTCGGATGTTATAAAGACCATGTTGAATGAAATCGAATCCAACTGGACGGATGTCGAGCTCTAGCCTCGATGGGGTTTTATACCCATGGATACTTCCATTTTACCTTTTTTGGTTTTTTATTCCATTGATATCCTGTAATGCGATATGTCGGGGTTTGGCATCTTGTCCACCCGGAAAACGCAACTGTCGGGCAGTTCAATCACAAGGGTGTTTCTTTTACCCTTTATATAGGCCTTTTCCCCCTCAACCTTTATTTCATACGGGCTGTTAAACAGGAATTCCACACCCTCGCCTTTTTTCAGTTCATAGGTGTCGCATATTGTGATTTTATCCGGCTCGGGGCTGTCGATTTCCCTCACCCATTCCTCATACCATTCCTCCCAGCCGGGCGTCAGGTCGGTTTTGGACCGATATGATTTTTCATCCCCACTGGCTTCGGGAATGATATCGGCATTCAAGGGATTATCAGGCATGGGCATGTCTTCGTCGGACACAGGTATAAGCATGTTGTGCCATTTCGCGGTTTTCATTTCCAGGCCGACAGCATTTCCATAGCTGCACATTCCCGGATCCATTATGAACGTCTCGCCTTCGAATTCGTAAATGAAACTTCCCTTGTCCGAATGGTTGTGTCCCGCCCCGCTTTTATTGCCGATGGTCAAGATTTTGGAGTATCCGTTTTTTGTCTTCCTGTAAGAAGATGTGTGTCCCGTTACATCCATTTTTATGAAGTTTCGTCTTTCATATCCCGGGTCGGTCATCTTTTCCCTTAATACATATATCAGCGGATTTTTGGCTTCCCCGTAGATTTTAATGTGTTTTTTCAAGATATCAGGCCATACGCTTTCCGGGAACAGATATGCCATGAAAGCGATATGAAGTTCGTATTCCTCCATGAACGAGGGTTTCACTTTGTACCCGGCATCGCATATGGATATGTAGTCACGGCTTTCATCGGTGGATTCCGAAAGCTCGGCAAACACTGTCGATTTTGCGAGGACCTCCGGGACGATGGATTCGAGTTTCTTCCCGGTGGCTCTGGCATATATGTACAAAGCCTGCACAGCGTCCCTCCCCACACATGCAAAATATCCGGGGCCTTCCACATAGCCGCCGTCTTCTTCAATAGTGTTGTTTATGTTTTCCATCACATCGTCCATCGCAAGATCCATATATGGTTTGACCCTGGGATAGTTTTTCGACAATACGGCGTATGCATACATCCTTCCGGGGCTGAACCATGCCATCTGGTTGCAATGGAATATATATTCATATTTCCATGTATTGTAGCTGACCGCGCTTATGCCTTCCTCGGACATTTTCCTCAGCACCAGCTCCCTCCCGGCGTCTGTGAAAAATTCGCCCGCAAGGTCGAGGATCAGCGCGCATTCATATAGGCAAAGCGACTGTACGAAACACCTGTGGTTGAAAATGCTCAAAGGGAAACTCGAAATGAATCCGTCATCCCAGTTTCCGCACATGGTAATCGAAAGGGCGAATCTTGCCGCCAGCCTT
>CAZWVS010000055.1:1548-11843 GCA_964636935.1 uncultured Clostridiaceae bacterium | reverse complement strand
CAATGCCGTTGAAAGGGCGCCGGTTGTCGTTGTAATGGGACATGTCGACCACGGTAAAACAAGTCTTCTGGACACCATAAAGAATACGAATGTCGTTGCCACGGAAGCAGGGGCCATAACGCAGCACGTAGGCGCTTACAGGGTGGCTGTCAACGACAGGCAGATAACATTCCTGGACACACCAGGACATGAAGCTTTCACGTCCATGCGTAAAAGGGGCGCCCAGGCAACCGACATAGCGATTATTGTCGTAGCGGCCGACGATGGAATAATGCCTCAGACTGTGGAAGCATTGAACCATGCAAAAGAGGCCGGAGTGGCTATAATAGTTGCAATAAATAAAATCGACCTGCCAGCTGCAAATCCGGAAAGGGTTAAACAGGAATTGACGGAACACGGCATAGTGCCCGAAGAATGGGGCGGGGATGTTGTTTGTGTCCCCATATCCGCAAAAACAGGGGAGAACATCGACAATCTGCTCGAGATGGTCCTTCTTACAGCGGACATGCTTGAATTGAAAGAGGATCCGACCAGGCAGGCGAAAGGCATAGTGATAGAGTCCAAGCTGGATATGCACAAAGGGACCGTATCGACGCTTCTTGTCCAGCAGGGCACGCTTTACGACGATGATGTTGTTATCAGCGGGGTCTCGGTCGGACGAATAAGAGCCATGACTGATGAAAACGGCGAACCGATAGAAGAGGCCGGACCTTCAGTGCCTGTCGTGATAACAGGTTTGGATGAAGTCCCTGAAGTCGGCGAGACCTTCTATGGTGTTGAAGACGAGAAAACGGCACGCAGCCTTGCTGAAAGAAGGAAATTTGAAAAACAGCAGCAGGAAAAAACCAAAAAGCCCACCAACCTTGATGAATTGTTCGGACAGATACAGGAAGGTTCGGTCAAGGAATTGAAAATAATCGTCAAGGGCGATGTGCGAGGATCCGTGGAAGCCGTGACCGAATCTTTGGAAAAGCTAACCAACGAAGAAGTCACGGTAAAAGTGATTCACGGCGCAGTCGGTACAATAACTGAAAGCGACGTGACGCTCGCAGAGGTTGCGGATGCCATCATAATCGGTTTTAATGTGCGCCCGGGGAACAATGTAAACGAGGCCGCTAAAAATGCCGGTGTGGACATCAGGCTTTATAGGGTCATATATGAAGCCGTTGAGGATGTGGAGTCCGCGATGAAAGGGATGCTTGATCCCAAATACCAGGAAAATATAACCGGACATGCCGAAATACGACAGATATTCAAGGCTTCCGGAATAGGTACAATCGGCGGTTGCATGGTGACGGACGGCAGGATAAGGAGATCTTCCGACATTAGGCTTGTAAGAAACGGAATTGTGATTTACGAAGGCAGACTGGAATCATTGAAGAGATTCCAGGATGATGTCAAGGAAGTCCAATCCGGGTATGAGTGCGGAATATCCATTGAAAAGTATAATGATATAAAAGTCGGAGATGTCATTGAAGCATATGAAATGGCTGAAGTCAAGGAGTAGAAATGTCAAAGAGAATTGAACGAATCAGCGGAGAGCTGAAAAAAGAAATAAGCAAAGTGCTGCTTAATGAAATAAAAGACCCGAGACTCACCGCCATGCCCGGTGTCATCGCAGTAAAAGTCAGCGACGACCTGAGCTATGCCGATGTATTTGTAAGCCTTTACGGGGACGAAGACGATAAAAACAGTTCAATGGAGGCCATAAAGAGCGCTTCGGGTTTTGTGAGAAGCAGGGTGTCCCAACGCATGTCCCTAAGGCATATGCCTGAACTTAGATTCATCTGTGACGATTTCATCGCTCAGGGATTCAGGATAAATAAGATTTTGGATTCCCTGAAAAAGGAAAAAGAAGATGAAGCTGAATGAATTTTGCTCAAGTTTCAAGGAAAAGCTTGAAACCAGCAATAAAATTATCATTTTACCTCACGTATCAGCCGACGGTGACGCCCTAGGCAGTTCCATAGCCCTTGCGAATTTTTTAAAAGAACGTGACAAGAACGCAAGGGTCGTCGCCGAAGAGGGCATACCCGACAAATACGACTTCATCGACAATTACGGTGTTGTCGAGGTATATGCCGAAGACAAGGAATATGAGTCCGACATGCAAATAGCTGTCGACACGGGGGATTTTGAAAGACTGGGTTTGAGAAAATCCCTTTTTAACGGGTACAACACATGGAATATCGACCATCACAAGACCAATGACGGGTATGCAAAATTCAATTGTGTGGACACCGAAGCCTCATCCACAGGAGAAATAATTTATAAAATTCTAAAATCCTTCGGATATGAACCGGACAAAGCGACTGCGGAAGCCATTTTTACGGCAATAAGCACCGACACCGGCGGGCTCAGGTATTCAAACACAACACCGGAAAGCATGAGAATATGCGCGGATTTGCTGGAAAAGGGAATCAACATATCGGAAATATCCCATGTGTCCTTCGATATGATGCCCTATCCGAAAGTGCTTCTCCTTGGAAGAGCCATAGAAAACATGAAAATATATCATGGGGGCGATATTGCGGTAATAACATTGAAGAAAGACGATTATGCTTTCTTGAACGGAAAAGAGGAGTACTTTGACGGTATTGTCAACACGACTGTAAACACGGAGGGCGTGTTGGCCGGAGCGCTTATCAGGGAGACAGGGGAAGGCCTAGTCAAAGTGAATTTGAGATCCGCCACAGATGAAATCGATGTTTCAGCGCTTGCGCAGGAAAACGGCGGCGGGGGACATATAAGGGCAGCCGGATATATAGAAAAAAACAGGGGAATCGAGCAATCAAAAACCTACATACTAGAGTATTTTGGTAAAATTCTTAAAAAAAATGAAAATTAACGGAGTAATAAATATCAATAAGGAAAAGGGATTGACCTCTTTTGACGTGGTGAGGAAAGTCAAGAAAATAACCGGCGCCGGAAAAGCGGGACACACGGGCACCCTCGACCCCCTCGCAACCGGAGTCCTCGTGGTCTGTCTTGGCAAGGCAACAAGATTATCGGAATATCTCATGGGTTCGGACAAAACATATCAAGTTAAAATGTTTCTTGGGTTTTCAACGGACACATATGACCTGGAAGGGCGGATAACGGATACGGCGGACACCGGATTTCCCGGCGAAACTGAATTTAGAAATGTCCTGCAACAGTTCGTGGGGAATATCGAACAGCTGCCGCCGATGTATTCCGCTGTCAAGGTCGCTGGCAGGAAACTTTACGAATATGCCCGAAAAGGCGAAGAGGTGGAAATCGGGCCCCGGAACATCTTTATTGAATCAATACAAAAAATTAAATACGAAAGAGGCTCATATAAAGGGAAAATCATATCCGAGGCGTCTTTTGAAGTAAAATGTTCAAAAGGCACATATATAAGGAGCCTTTGTTTTGACATAGGGGAAAAACTCGGCATCCCGGCTGTCATGTCGGATCTGGTTAGAACTGCAAACGGCATATTTGGAATAGGTGAGTCCCATTCGATAGGGGATGTGGCGAAAGCGGTGGAAAGCGGCACCCTGAACGATCTGTTGACAGATCCGTTTGAAGCTCTCGATATGGAAACCATACATTTGGATAAAAATGAAACGCACGACTATATGAACGGCAGGATTTTCAATGTGCAGGGATTCGATGCGGGCGAGTATCTCATTGAAATTGATGACGACATCATAGTGGGAATAGGCAGTGTCGATAAGGACGGAGCTCTAAAAAGCAGAAAGAGACTTATATGAAAGTTATTTATTCATCCGGCGAATTGGCAAAAAAAGCTTCATACGGAATCGGTCTTGGGAATTTCGACGGTGTACACAAGGCCCATGAGTTCCTTGTGAACAGGTTGGTTCATGAATGCAAAAGCAGGGGCCTGAAATCCATGATATACACATTTAAAGAGCATCCGGCGAACCAACTGGAAGGCAAAAGCATCAAATTGATTTCATCCATGGAAGAAAAAATAAAGATATTTGAAAGCATCGGCGTGGACGCATTGTTCTTGGTTGACTTCACCGAGGAGTTCGCCGACATGACAGCTGAAAGATTCGTTGAAGAAATAATATCGAAAAAATGCAGGGCGAAACTTGTAGTTACAGGTTTCAATTACCGTTTCGGGAAAAACGGCGACGGAGATGTCGGCTTGCTTGAAAGAATGGGAGAAAAACTGCATTTCAATGTCATCACAGTGAATCCGGTATTGTTTGACGGGGACGTTATCAGTTCCACAAGGATAAGAAAAAGCATCAGCAAAGGCGAAATGACCTCCGTGACATGCATGCTGGGGAGACATTACTCAATAAGCGGCAAAGTGGAGTATGGAAATAAAATCGGGACTGAAATCGGATTTCCGACCGCGAACATAATACCGCTTGAGGATTTCGCGCTGCCGAAAGCCGGAGTCTACTACACAAAAACAATACTTGACGGGAAAGAATATGACAGCATCACCAATATCGGATGCAAACCTACGGTTTCAAAAGAGAAAAAGACAATCATTGAAACCCATATATTCAATTTCAGCGGATGGCTGTACGGGAAACATATCGAAGTGTGCTTTGTGAAAATGATACGGGGCGAAAAGAAATTCGCGGATGTCGAGAAATTGAAAAAGCAGATTGTGAATGATATAAATATTGTAAAAGGTATGATTGACAGCGGCATAAAAACTTGTTGAGTGTCGGTCGCTGTGATAAAATATTTCCAAATGTAACGGAGGTAAAGATATGACTACTGTTTCTTTTCCGAATTTATTCGGAGGTTTTGAAATCAATGTCAGCCGTGTGGCTTTTTCATTGTTCGGCATAGACATCTACTGGTACGGCTTGATAATCGGCATAGGTTTTGCGCTTGCGGTTTATCTTGCTCTAAGAAACGCCAAGCATCACGGACTAAAGGAAGACGATGTAATCAACATATTGCTTATTGCCGTACCTGTGGCGATAATTTGCGCAAGGCTGTTCTATGTGGCTTTTTACTCTAAAGACTGGACGTTTTCAGAAGTCATCAACATCAGGGACGGAGGGTTGGCGATATACGGAGGCATAATTGGGGGCCTTGGAACCGGTGCGATTTACGCAAAGGTAAAAAAGATAAGTTTTCTGGCTCTCGGAGATCTGGCCGGTCCTTATTTCGCACTCGCACAGGCAATAGGAAGATGGGGGAACTTCGTAAATCAGGAGGCTTTTGGATATAACACGACGCTTCCGTGGGGAATGACAAGCACCCCGATCATCAATGAACTTACAATACTGGCTTCCAAAGGTGTCGAAGTCAACCCGTACCTACCTGTGCACCCCACATTTCTTTATGAATCAATATGGAATTTCATAATATTCGGAACACTTGCGGTCCTGGCAAAGAAAAAGAAATTCACGGGACAGATCTTTTGCATGTATATGGCGCTGTACGGGTTCGGCCGTATGTTCATAGAAGGGTTGAGGACCGACAGCCTGATGCTCGGTGGCATAAGGATAAGCCAACTCCTGGGTCTTGTTTTCTTTTTGGTTTTCGGCGGTCTGATGCTTTATATATACCTAAAGGATAGAAAAGATCAAAAAATGGAGCAGGAGGCAAAAGACATAGAGACGGGTAAATCCGAATTCGCTTCAATACTTAAGGCGAAAGAGGAGCTTTCGGAGGAAAGCGAGGATGTCGAGGATATCGAACTGGAGAAAAAGGACATGGTGAAAACCGCTGATTATGAAGATAATGAAGAAGACGATTGAGAATGCTGACATTATTAAGGGGCTGTATCGAATTTCAATGATTACAGCCCCTTTTTTACGGGTTAAAATTCAGAGCAGTTCAATGACATGGTTCAAAAATTTTTACACGCCCACATAATCATCGCTGATGCCGTATCAAAAACCATTTGTTATTCAGAAGTCGCGAATTATACAACCGGGGTTGCTGAGGGGAGTGTGACAGCACATGAAAGTATCATGCACATAAAAACACGGTGGTCGAATGTCAAACTTCAACCACCGTGTTTGTTTTGGTCGGAGCGACAGGATTTGAACCTGCGACCCCTTGACCCCCAGTCAAGTGCTCTACCAAGCTGAGCCACGCCCCGTTAAAAACGCAAATTAGCAATCAGCGCTTTTTGAATTATAGCATAGGCGAATTTTTATGTAAAGTGTAAAAAAGTGCCGTAAAATTATAAATCCGCTTTTGAAATCGCCTTTTTTAAAGGTTATATTGATCATAAAAGGGATGATCGGATTCGAACAAATAATGTCAAAATAGCAAGTATTGCTTTATTTTTGTCAATTTGTGTTATATAATACTAAAACAGGGAACAAAAGGGGAAAACAACTATAAATAATATACAAATGACCCGGGGGGACGGGATAATGACAGAAGAAAACAGTCTCTTTGAGAACAATATTGTTTACATTGCAGGCGAGGTTGCACGAGAACCTAAATTCAGCCACGAGATATTTGGGGAAAAGTTTTACAATTTCCGTATGGAGGTTGAAAGGCTGAGTAAATCAAAGGATAATCTTCCTGTTTTGATTTCAGAAAGACTGATTGACATTGAAACTTTGAAAAAAGGGACGCTTTTGGAATGTGAAGGTCAATTTCGTTCATATAACAGCACGGTTAACGGGCACAGTAAACTATTGCTCAATGTTTTTGCAAGGGAAGCGCGAATTGTCGATTCCCTGGACGGGATTCAAAACAGAAATTCCGTCTTTTTCGACGGGTTCATTTGTAAAGAACCGAATTATAGGACGACGCCCTTCGGTCGTGAAATCACAGACATTCTCCTGGCTGTCAACAGGGCCTACAATAAATCGGATTACATACCCTGTATATGCTGGGGAAGAAATGCGCGTTATTGCGAAAAGCTGGATGTCGGCATCAATTTGAAAATATGGGGAAGAATACAAAGCCGGTATTATGAGAAAAAGATTGACGAAAACAACGTGGTTAAAAAAATAGCATATGAGGTTTCGGTGACAAAACTGGAATCCTCCGATTCTCAGGAATCGCAGGCTAATTAACATAATAAGGATGGTGCACATATGAGATGTATTTCACTTAACCTTGACAATTGTTCGGGTTTTTTTAATTTGAAGGAATTTGAAAAAGCAGTCGATAAGGCGAACGAAATGATCCGGGTTTTATCGAAGGGCGAAGGCAAGGGTTCCGATTTCACGGGATGGCTCAATCTTCCTGTCGAGCAGGACAAAGGGGAGCTTGGAAGGATTAAAAAAGCCGCTGAAAGGATCAGGGAATCATCGGATCATGTAATCAACATAGGGATAGGGGGATCATATCTGGGTGTCAAGGCGTTGGACGAGGCATTGGGGCTGTCCGAAAATGACACAGGTCTTTTGTATGCGGGCAACTCTTTAAGCGGCAGGGAAATGGCGAAATTACTAAAAACAATAAAAGACAAGGACATTTCCCTAATCGCCATTTCAAAATCGGGGACGACAACGGAACCCGCCGTGGCTTTTAGAATCCTTCGAAAACACATGATGGAAAAATACGGCGATAAGGCCGGCGAGAGAATTTTCGTTGTAACGGACAGCGAAAAAGGAGCCCTGAAATCCATAGCTGAAAAATACGGATATGAACGATTTACAATACCTAAGGACGTGGGCGGAAGATATAGCGTGCTTACACCCGTAGGCCTGCTTCCCTTGGCTGCAGCCGGAGCCGATATCGATAAGCTTATTGAAGGCGCCGCATATGCAAGGGGGTTGTTTTTCAAAGACGGAATGCAAAATGCGCAAAGCGGAAGCAAAAATATATGCGCCGAATACGCTGCTGCAAGGAATATGTTGTTCAAGCAAAAAAAATATATCGAAATCATGGCTGTCTATGAAAATTCACTAAGATATTTCGCCGAATGGTGGAAACAGCTTTTCGGAGAAAGCGAAGGCAAGGAAGAAACAGGCATTTTCCCCGCCTCCGTTGTTTTTACGGCGGATCTCCATTCCATGGGCCAGTACATTCAACAGGGTATGAGGAACATATTTGAAACTGTTGTTTCAATTGAAGAAAATGAAGAAGATATGGTGATTCCGGAAACTGAAGACGAGGGCGACGGAATAGGGTATCTTGCAGGTATGAACCTTAATAAGGTTAATAGAACAGCCACGGAGGCCACCGTTAAAGCGCATACGGCCGGCGGAGTCCCCAATATAATCATCAACATCCCGTCGGTTGAAGAGAAATACATGGGGCAGCTGATATATTTCTTTGAACTGTCATGTGCGATAAGCGGTTATATGCTTGGAATCAACCCCTTCGACCAGCCGGGAGTCGAAGCATATAAAACCGAGATGTTTAAAATGCTCGGAAAGCCCGGATATTGATAATCACACGGCATGTGATATAATCAGTCGGAGTTTGGACGGTTTTTTATGAGAGAATTTTTAGACGTACTGGTGCTTTCAATGGTGCCGCTAATTGAACAGAGGGGGGCCATACCGCTCGGTATTATTATTTATGACTTGAACCCGTTTGCGGTTTTTGCGGTTTCGTTCATCGGGAGCCTTGTTCCCGTCCCTTTTATATTATTCTTCTTTTCACATATATTCGAATGGCTGGGAAAAACAAAAATCCTGGGTTGGTTTTACAGGTTCATAGATAAAAAAGTCAACAAGGGAAGGGCGAAAGTGGAGAAATATGAAAAGTGGGGCTTGATTTTGTTTGTTGCCATCCCTTTGCCTACAACCGGATTGTGGACGGGAAGCGCTGTTGCCGCATTTTTACTGATGGACAAAAGGAAAGCATTCCCGTATATAATAACGGGTGGTTTGATATCGGCAGCCGCAATTACCGCGCTTTCAATACTTTTCCCCGCAATATTGGGCTACTGATAAAATTACAAGGGGAAAATGAAAATGGAAATGTTGGCAAAAGAATATGTAAGAATAAACGATTTGACCGGTGAGGGGTTGTTCAGTTTCAGCCCGGGCATCTGCATCGCAGGGGATGACGGCATTATTGTAACGGCTGGCGCTGCAGGCGATAATGATAAAATGACCGGATATGAAATAAAAGGGGAGCGATACGGTAATTTCGTACAGGGAAGAATTTTCAAATCTGCGGACAAGGGGAAATCATTCGAACGCGTCTGTGAATTCCCGTTCATGCACGCAAGGCCTTTCAAATGCGGTGAAAAGCTGTATATATTGGGACACTGCAACGACCTGATGATAATCGCATCCGACGACAACGGCAATACCTGGAGCGACCCGGTCGCCTTGACGGAGGGCGGAGACTGGCACCAGGCTCCCTGCAATGTGCATTATCAAAACGGTTGTGTATATATCGTAATGGAGAAAAGGTCGCCCCGTGAAATAAACGGGTGGAAGGTTAACAACATGGCCCCCGTAATGATGAGGGCTTGCGTTGAATCCGACCTGCTCGACAAAGCAAACTGGACCTTCGCCTCCGAGCTTTATTTCGACCGGGCTGTAAAAAAGGAAAAACTGGAATACACCGGAATCCCTTTCTTCTGGACGACGCCGTCCACCTATGTGGAAATAGCCCCCGGAAGATGCTGCGCGGAGATAGGCTGGCTTGAAACAAACATTGTAAAATTCAATGATCCGGACCATTACCTGTACGAAAAGAACACCCTGCATTTATACATGAGGGCGCACACCGGCTTGACAAATTACGCAGCTATGGCAAAAGTTGTGGAAAACGAAGACGGTACGATGACGACCATGCTGGAAAAAGCCCCATCGGGAAAATTCCTGACCTATATACCTCTGCCCGGCGGACAGATGAAATTCCACATATTGTACGACGAGGCAAGTTCCCTTTACTGGTTGCTTTCAACACAGTCCACCGACAGTATGACAAGGGCGGAAAAACTACCGGCGGAAAGATACAACCTTCCCGACAACGAAAGAAGAAGACTGGTGCTTCATTTTTCAAAAAACTGTTTCGACTGGTGCTTCGCCGGAGTGGTTGCAATAGGTGAAACTGAAAAAATGTCCAGACATTACGCTTCGATGGCTGTCGACGGGGACGATCTGCTTATAGTGTCACGTTCGGGGGACGACAAAGCCGAAAGCGCGCATAATACAAACTTCGTCTCTTTCCATAAGGTTAAGGATTTCAGAAAGTTGATTTATTAACATGAAAAGGAACATTATCTATCCCACAATGCTCACACCCTTTGATGATACCGGAAAAGTCGACTATGGTTCACTGGCAAGATTTATCGAAAAATTTGAAAAAGATGGCGCGGACGGACTGTTTTCAGTATGCCAGTCAAGTGAAATGTTTGACCTGACGGATGATGAGAAGCTTGAAATCGCCTCATA
>CAZWVS010000055.1:0-1538 GCA_964636935.1 uncultured Clostridiaceae bacterium | reverse complement strand
AATGGATGAAAAGATAAGGCATTTGGAGCGGATGGCCGATACGGGGGCGGAGGCCGTCATTCTCATAAGCAATTCATTTGCATATGAAAAAGAAGATGATGAAGTTCTTTTAAAGAACCTTGACAGATTTTTAAAGGGCTTCAACAAGCATACGCATCTTGGTGTCTACGAATGTCCGTACCCGTACAAGAGGCTGCTTTCCCAAAATGTGCTGGAATACATAAAGGACACGGGTCGATTTTTATTTTTTAAAGACACATGCTGCGATTCGGATATGATTTTAAAAAGGGTTGAAACACTAGATAATAAAAAACCGCTTCTTTATAACGCCAACGCAGAAACGCTTCCATGCACCTCATCCGAAAAAACAAGGGGATACAGCGGGATACATGCAAATGTGTCGGTCAAACTTGTAAGGGCTGTCATGGAGCAGGTGGAATCCGGGGAAGAAGGAAAATCGGCTGCATATGAACTGCTTATGGAATTGGATTCGTATCTTGGCGGTAACCATTATCCGATATCGGCAAAGTATCTGCTGAAAGCTGCGGGTGTATTCGATTCGATGCATACCCGGGTCAAAAAAACCGATTTGTTCAGTAATGAAATGGCATTGAAGGGAAATGATATATATGAAAAAATCAGGAAATTTGAAAAAGAATATAATAACGGGGAAATGTGAAGGCTGCCTGAACCCAATAGGGATGGATAATCCTGAACCTGAATTCAGCTGGTCGATAAGTGAACCCGGATTGTTTCAAAAAAACTATAAGATTGTGCTATACAAAGGTAAAAAAACGGTTTGGGAGACTGAAACCATACATTCGGGAAGCACCCGGGCGCTTTATGAAGGAATCCCTCTTGAAAATGTGACCGGCTATTCGTGGCAGGTCATTATAGAAACCATATGCGGGAAAACCGTTGAATCCGAAATTTTCAGCTTTACAACCGGTTATTTGGATGTTTCGGCGATCAAGGCCAAATGGATCGAATATGCCCAGGAAAACGACAATCCCGTTTTCTATTCCGATTTTTATGCTAACGATGATCTGGAATCCGCATATGCGGTCATCTCAGGCCTTGGATATTATGATATGAAAATCAACGGCGAGAGGGCTCACGATACCTATAATGTCCCGGGATGGTCGGATTACTCGGAGCGGGATTTGAGCGGGTTGCTGTATCCTTACCGGAACAATTCAAAAAAACGGGTGTTATACAATGTGGTGGATATAACGGGTTTTGTGAAAAAAGGGGCCAACAGGTATGAAGTAATGCTCGGCAATGGGTTCTTCAATCAAACGGAAAGAAGCATAGAAGGGGACATGTCCTACGGAAGACCCCGGCTGCTGATGGAAATACATCTTTTATATGGAAACGGAAAAAGAAAAATATTTTTCACAGACGAGACGACTTTCTGCACACAGGGGCCGCTTACATTCAACAACATCTATTTCGGTGAAAAAAGAAACGACAACATAGGGATGTCGTTCAAAGGGGAGACCCATGCGGATTTATGCCAATGGGAACCCGGTGTGTTG
>CAZWVS010000054.1:0-11863 GCA_964636935.1 uncultured Clostridiaceae bacterium | reverse complement strand
CTGGAAGAATATGTGCGGGAAATAATCGAAAGCGGCCATCGGTTCGAAGACATCGAACACAACGGAATAAAATTGGCGGGAAAAGACGAGCTTGAAACATTGTTTTATAAGGATTACGGCATGCATTCGGTCGCGACAAGGATGGAAAAAATAAGCACCCTGATGGATAAAAGACTTGCCGGGATAACAAGAAAAATCAGAAAAGAATTTGTAAAAGCCGCTAAAGACAACCAAAGGGAAAGCAAAAAAGCCGTTCATGAAGCCCGCCAGGCAGTGGAGGAATTGAGAAAAAAGGCATATGCGCAGACCCATCCGAGCCCGTTTGCCGAGTATTATAAATTTCTGATGGCCACAAAACGCAGAAAATATGCGCTGAAATTCAAAAAATCATATGAAAGAAAAAGAGTGGAATATCAGGATATAGCCCCGGTCATATATATGAAGATCCTCATGGGTTACAACTGGGAAACCGAAGAGATAAAGCATATCATCATCGACGAGGTCCAGGACTATTCATATCTGGAAATGAAAATATTCTTCAGGCTTTTCAACAACATCCCGATGACCATGCTCGGGGACGCGAACCAGACCATAAACCATCTGATAGACACAGGTGACTTGAAAAGCGGCGCAACTGAAGAATCCTATACGGTGAAATTGGAAAAAAGTTACAGGTCTACAAGACAGATAGCTGAATTCTGCAACAACTTGATAGGTGAGGAACTCACTTACGAATACATCGACAGGAACGGAGAAGAGCCTGCAGTTGAAAAACTAGCACCGGATCCGGCTTTGTCGATACTGAGGAAAATTGAAAAATACGTGAATAACAGCAATCAGTCGATAGCCGTAATAACCAAGACCGCGGGCAGTGCATCAAAAGTCCATCGAATGCTCGGAGAGGACAAAATAAAACTGATACAAAAATCAGATAAAAGTTTTTCAACCGGCACCGTCGTAATACCTTCATATCTGGCCAAAGGCCTGGAATTTGATGCGGTGATAGTTTTTGACACCGAAAAAGACCATTTCCATGGAGACCTGGATAAAAAACTGTTCTATACATGCTGCACAAGGGCGCTTCACGATTTGTGCGTCCTATATGAAAATGAGGCTCCGTACGGAGTTGAAAATTTTTAAAAGAGGTGAGGTATTGAAATGAATGAAAGCGGTTACAATCAATTCAAAACAAATGCCGGAAAACTAGACACGGTGATAAAAACAGCGGACGGCTGCAAGGCTGTTGTGCTGGTCGTCCACGGGATGATGGAGCACAAAGAAAGATACAAGGGGTTTTGCGAATATCTCATAAGCAGGGGATACGGATTTGCAGCCTTGGACCTGCCCGGTCACGGAGCTTCCATTCCTGAAGACGGTGAACCCGGAGACTGGCCGGAGAACGGTTTTGAGACATGTCAAAGGGCGATAAGTGAAATTGTGGAAAAAATAAAGCGGAACCATAATCCGAATGTATTAATATTCGGACACAGCCTCGGATCCTTCATAACACTGGATGCGATTTCAAGAAACGGCGGGGCATATAGCGGCTGCGCGCTTTCCGGATCAGGGGATTCGCAAGCTGCATTTTTGCTTAAAACAGGCGAAATAATCGCCGGCATCATATCTTCCGTCAAAGGACGCGGCCATAAATCGAAAACACTGGATGAATTGACTTTCGGGCAATATAACAAGCGGATAGAAGCTCCAAGGACAAAATTCGACTGGTTGTCCGGGGACGAAAACCAGGTTGATAAATACATAGGGGATCCGTTGTGCGGATTTTTATGTTCCGCGGGAATGTACAGGGAATTCACACGATGGCTGTCTACGCTATATGATCGGGAAAAGCTTAAAAAGATACCTGGAAGCCTGCCTATACATCTTTTTTCGGGCAGCGACGACCCGGTGGGGCTTTATGGGAAAGGCATAAGAAAACTACAACAGAGGATATCTGATATTTCAGGAGCAAAAACAGGCTTGACCATATATGAAGGCATGAGACACGAGATTTTGAACGAAGTGGGAAAAGACAAGGTTATGAAAGACATTGTGGATTATTTCGACAGTGTTGAAATAGCCAATATATAAAAAGGATGTGAATATGTTTATAGCCGATGCACATTGCGACACGCTTTTAGGCATGCATGCAAATGACGAAAAATTTGAAAGCAGCAGCCTTCAGGTCGACATGGAAAGATTGAAAAAAGCGTCAAACGAAGGCTATCTGCAATTTTTTGCAGTATTTCAGACACCCTCGGCGACCATTGAAAAACAAAAAGCAGATGCAAACGGGATGATCGGCCTTTTTCATGAAACGGTAGAACAACACGGTTTCACCCATATACTGAAAAAGTCCGATTTAAAGAGCAACGGAATCAGCGCCCTGCTGTCGGTGGAAGGTTTGTATTTTCTGGATGGGAAAATTTCAGGTTTCAGGGAGCTATATGACAGGGGTGTCAGATGCATATCCCTCACATGGAACCCGGATAACGACTTCTCAGGCGGCATTCTTGGTGAAACGGGGAAGGGGCTGACCTCGAAAGGCAGGAAGATCATAGGCAAAGCGGTCGACTCGGGTGTGCTCGTGGATGTTTCACACATATCGGACAAAGGGTTCTGGGATGTGGCTGAAATAATGGAAAGGAAAAATAAACCGTTTTGCGCCACGCATTCAAATTCAAGGCGATTATGCCCGCACGCAAGGAACCTGGACGACGATATGATAAGGGAGATAGCCGGAAGCAAAGGTTTTGTAGGCATAAACATGTATTCATGTTTCCTGAATGAGGACTGTAAAGCCGGCATGGGCGACGTGATTCGACACATTGAATACATATGCTCGCTGTGCGGGGCGGATTATGTGGGATTCGGGTCGGATTTCGATGGAATTGAAAGGGATAAATCCGCTTTGGCCGACCCGATTGAAATCAATGAGGTTATAGAAAGACTTCTCCAAATGAACTATAAGGAGGACGATGTGAAAAAGATAGCATCGGGCAACATATTAAGGGTTCTTGGAGAAGTGCTTAATTAAAACGTTTGTGATAAAATAAATCCGAGGTGTTTGATATGGAATATGATTTTATTGGGGTTGCAACCGCTTCTATACCTGTTTCTGTCGCCGACAGCGCAGCCAATGCACATGAGATAGCGGAGCGCATTGAAGAATTGGACGATAAAGCCGCATTCGTGGTTTTCCCGGAGCTTTCTATTACCGGGTACACCTGCGCAGACTTGTTTTTTCAAGACACATTGTTGAAAAGCGCTGAAATAGCGTTGGAATACATTCTGGAAAAAACGAAATACACGAATATTGTGGCCTTGGCAGGGATGCCCATAGCAAGATATGGAAAGCTGTTTAACTGCGCTGTGATAATCCAGTCGGGCAAAATACTCGGCGTGGTTCCAAAAACCCATATACCGAATTACTCGGAATACTATGAAAAAAGATGGTTTGCCTCGGGAAAAGAGGCAAGCGGAGATATAACTGTCGCAAATCAAAGCACGCCCTTCGGAACGGACCTTGTATTTACATCTGAAGGAGGCGACGAAATTTCATTTGCGGTTGAAATTTGCGAAGATCTATGGGCGCCCGTACCGCCAAGCTGTCATTACAGCCTGTCGGGCGCGCATGTCATATTCAACCTGTCGGCCAGCAATGAAGTTGTGGGGAAATACGAGTACAGGAAAAAATTAGTCGAACAACAGTCCGCCAGATGCATCTGCGGCTATGTTTATTCATCCGCTTCATCAGGGGAGTCGACAACGGACCTGGTATTCGGAGGGCATGCGCTGATTGCTGAAAACGGAGAAATCATTGACGAAGGGGACAGGTTCCATATCGGCGGCGCCACACTCATCAATGAAATCGACATAGGGAAGATAAAGCACGACCGCAGAAAAAATAATATTTTTAAGAACAACGGAGACGACAGGAAGGTCAGAAGAGTGGAATTCTCAGCCGCGAAAACACAATTGACCGAACTGCACAGAAAAATCAATCCCCATCCCTTCATACCATCCGACAAGACAAAAAGAAGTGAAAGGTGCAGGGAAATCCTTGATATTCAAACCACCGGTCTTGCGGTGCGGATGAAAAAGGCTAAAATAAACAGGCCGGTCATAGGCATTTCGGGAGGGCTCGACTCAACTTTAGCTTTCATAGTGTCCATAAAAGCATGTGAAAAGCTCGGGCTTGACCCTTCAAACGTCATAGCGGTTACAATGCCGGGCTTCGGGACAACGGACAGGACATATTCAAACGCGGCAAAACTGATCGGATACATGGGTGCGGATTTCAGGGAAATAGATATATCCAGGTCATGCCTTGACCATTTTGAAAAAATAGGACATGACAAAGACGTACATGACTTGACTTATGAAAACGTCCAGGCTCGCGAGAGAACCAGGATTCTCATGGATATTGCGGGCAAGGAGGGTGGCCTGGTTGTCGGAACCGGGGATTTAAGCGAGCTGGCGCTGGGATGGGCCACATACAACGGCGACCACATGTCCATGTACGGAGTGAACGCGTCGGTTCCCAAGACCCTGATAAGATACATAATAGGGTATTTCGCAGGCACGGGTGATGAAAAGACACGAGAATTGTTGGAAGACATACTGGACACGCCTGTTTCGCCTGAGCTCCTGCCGCCTGATAACGGTGACATATCGCAAAAAACCGAAAACATAGTAGGACCCTACGAATTGCATGATTTCTTCCTTTACAACATGGTCAGATGCGGTTTCGGCCCTCGAAAAATCCTATATCTCGCAAAAACGGCTTTTAAAAACAAATACGGTGAAGACGAAATTGAAAAATGGCTCGGGATATTCATCAAAAGGTTTTTCTCGCAGCAGTTTAAAAGGTCATGTCTTCCCGACGGACCCAAAGTGGGCAGCGTGAGCCTTTCACCGAGGGGGGACTGGAGAATGCCCTCCGACGCCAGTGCAAAATCCTGGCTTGACGAACTTGATTCAAAGGAGCGGTAAATGCACATATTGACAAAGGATTCACACAACAGCTATTTCAATATGATCAAGAACATATCCCTGAAAGTCATGGCTGAAACAGATGAAAAACTTGATTCGCTGAAAAGCATCGAAGAATGGAATGCCTTGAGGGCAAGGCTTTTAGCCGCCTACAAGGCGGCTTATCCGAAAGAGATGTTTGAAAAAAGGAAGCCCGTTGAAGCGCAAAAGGTGTCGGAACACGATTTCACCAATTACAGGGTGGAGAATTATCTGTTTGAATCACTTCCGGGATGGTATGTCAATGCCACGCTTTATCTTCCGAAAGAAAAGGGCAGATATCCCGGCATAGTGTGTCCCACAGGGCACAGTTCAAAGACGTTTCCAAACTACACAGGCTCCGCCCAGCTTATTGCGAGGAGTGGCTATGCGGCCGTGTCTTTCGACCCGCCCGGCATGAGGGGGGAGCACATATTCGGAAACGACCATTTCGAAGACGGGGTGAGGGGTTTCCTTGCCGGTTTCTGGTCACAGACGTTTTTTGTGATCGATGCCGTAAGATGCATGGATTTTCTTGAAACCCGGGATGACGTGATACAGGGAAAAGGCTTCGGGATGACAGGCATTTCCGGAGGTGGAACAACAAGCATACACACATCGATAATCGATGACAGGGTGAGTTGCTTTGCGCCCGTATGCTGCATTTCCGACGAAATAGACAAACTCTTCAATAAAAGATACACGTTCTGTCCCGAAGGAAGAGGCCACGGCCATATAATTTCAGGGATCAAGGAAAGAAGCATGCTTTCGCTCACAGCCCCTAAACCCTGCCTTGTATGCGCAGGGGCGCTGGACGAGGTGTTCGATGTCAACATGGCTGAAAAAACAGTGAACAACGCCAAAAGGATATATGATTTTTATGATGAGGGGAGCATTGACCTGTTCATCGATTATGACGCCGGACACAAATACTCGACGGCCGCAGTGAACGAAGTCACAGCATTTTTCGATAAGAATTTAAAAGGCGAAAACAACATATATTCATACGATGACAACGACATCGAATATCCGGATGCCCAAAAAATACTTTGCAGGCCCGACGACACCGCCTCAATGTACACTATGAACCTTGAAAAGTTCAGAAATGCAAAAAGAACCGACAAGCCGGATGCACAGAAACTGGCGTTGATGACGGGCGTCGATGAAGATGTCATGCCTCTTTCCGTTTTTGGCACGGAAGGGGAATGGCTGTTGTGGGATCACCGCCTGAAGAGCGTGATATACGCCATCGACGAGTACATCGACGTGCCGGCGTTTCTTGTAAAACGGAACAGCTCGCCCTCCGACCGTATTGTTATATACGCGGACGATGTGGATAAATGGGACAAGCTGGAAAACGACGGGTTCCTCACTCAAAAGGCGGGTTTCCTGTCAAGGACACCCTTTGAATACGAAAGCAGCGTGCTAAGCATCGACATAACAGGGGTCGGGGAGTTGAAATCGGAACCGTTTCCCTATGACTTGGCAAATTGGTGCCGGGCCGACAGGCTTGAAAGCTATGTTTCGGTGGCTTTGGGGACAAGCGTGTTGTCGACACAGATAAGGGAAGTGCTTGCGGTATTGAACAACGAGTATGAAAACGGGTCGGTTAAAATAACAGCTGCGGGAAAAGGCATAGCTTCAATCCCCATGCTGATAGCCGCAGGGATTTTCAGCAAATGTGAAAAGGTGGTTCTTGAAAACCTGCCTATTAGCTTTGAATCAATGGCCGAGGCGGTACCCAACGCCTTTTGCCCCGGATCGGTTTTATATAATGCGCCTGAGAAATTCGAAATATACGAGGCTGCGGGACTGGTTGAAAACCTGGTGCTTGTAAATCCGATATTTGCGGATGGAAAGCAAGTGCCGCCTGAAGTCGCCGGTGAACACTTCGGTGAAAAAGTTGAAATCATATACAATGAAGAAGGAATAACGCGTGAACTTCTTTAGGAGGTTTTAAAATGGGAAAGATAAACCCGATATCATTTGAAGACGGCAAATTGATTTTACTGGATCAGCGGAAACTCCCTCATTTGACCGAGTATGTCGAACACGAAAAACCGGGGCAAGTGAAAGAATCGATACGCAACATGACTGTAAGAGGCGCTCCGGCAATCGGTGTCACCGCGGCCTACGGAATGGTTCTTTCGGCACAATCATGCAATTTATCTGATTGCAACGGCATTTTGGAAAAAATGAAATCCGACGGACAAATTCTTAAAGAAGCCAGGCCGACAGCTGTAAATCTCGCATGGGCGGTCGACAGAATATTGGACAAGGCGTCAAAACTTGAAAAAAGTGATCCCGATGCGTTTAAAAACAGCATTTTGAAAGAAGCGGTAGAAATTCACAAAGCCGATATAGCGGCAAACAGGAAAATCGGGGAATACGCCCTTGAGCTTTTAAAAGACAGCAAAAACATACTCACACATTGCAACGCGGGGATATTGGCCACCACGGAATACGGTACGGCCACATCGGTTTTCTATGTGGGCAGGGAAAAAGGGATAGATTTCAATGTTTATGCCGATGAAACAAGACCCAGGCTGCAAGGCGCCATGCTCACCGCTTATGAATTGCACCAAAACGGGATAAGTGTAACAGTCATTTGTGATAACGCAGCGGCACACCTGATGTCGAAAGGGGAGATCGATGCTGTAATTACAGGTGCGGACAGGATAGCCGCGAACGGCGACACTGCGAACAAGATAGGAACGCTGGGTGTTTCAATCGCAGCCGCATACTACGGCATACCATTTTACATCGCGGCGCCCGTCTCAACCATCGATTTCAAGCTGGATGACGGATCGGGCATACCCATAGAGGAAAGGGACGGGGAGGAGGTTTCCAATATTTCGGGCATACGAATCATGCCGGAAGGCGTATCTGCAAGGAATCCCGCCTTCGATGTGACTCCTGCCAAAAATATTTCAGCCATCATAACTGAAAAGGGGATATTGAGACCGCCTTTTATAAAGTCAATCGCCGGAATTCATTGATTCACCACCGGACAACTTTATCGATTCAAGCCACCGGACAACCTTGTCAAACATGACAGCAGGTTCGCCGACACCTTCGGAAAGTTTTTCCATCGGGCAGAGGCCGTCGCCGGCCCTGTTTTTTATAGAGGGGACTTCAGAATCATAGGAAACGTCTATATTGTTTTTCACCAGCGCATTTACTGCGGGGGTGCTTATCACATTCGCATAAACATGGCCCACTCCGGAATATATGCAAAGCAAAGCGGCAGCTTTGCCTATGACCTTGTCCGCAAGACTGAATCCTCCACGGGAATCGGAAAATTCATTGAACTCCACCAAAGGAGCTATGCCTCTTTTTTCAGAAGAGAAGACCACATCGCCGTCCCGCACGACAACGCACGCATATGATTTTTCTTTTAACAGGTTTTCAGCAATTGCCAAATCATTATTTTTCAACATGAAGCTATAATAGCATAAAAGCCCGGGTTTTTAGCGCAAAAGGCAATAAAATCGAAAAAAACGGTCGAATTGATTAATTTATGCTTTATGGTATAATATGTAGCGCATTGAAAGATGCGTGTATTTTGAAAATCGTATAGGGTGGCGCAGTATTCTAGTAGGTACTGCCGATACTGAAGACGGGCTTAAAAATCCGTTAAAAAGCATATCGATGAAGTTCCTCGGGCTGGCTTGATACGCCCAGTTTTGGGCTGGCCCCGGGAGTTAAGGTCAAGGGGCGTCCTGCAATGGCATGCAGGAGACGACCCCTTTTCCGTGGAGATTCCCGTATTGCTAAAGTGGCACTGAAGAGAAGACACAGGCTGCGGGAAGAAACCCTGTTCCGGCGCAATCCGGTTCAGCGTAGCTTGCCTTGAGTGGGTTTGGCGGATTTCGGACAGATTCGTAAGCATTGGCCAATGCGGAGCGGATCATTGCTGGATGAAATCAATTCCTGCAAAAGAGGATAGGTATCGGTAAGACCACGGGGAAATCTCCTAGACTGTTCCTATGCGGAAGTGACAAAGGCATTGCAGTGTGGACTAAGTGGCAATCAGGCACCGTCTCCGGTAACGGGACGGATGTCGCTTTAATGGGAAACCACCGTTCCGGTGACGGACGGCAGCGGCAGGGGAAAACCGGCCCGACCTTAAGCCGCAAAATTTACTTTTGTCATTGCCACCCTATATTATTTTTATTATCCTGATTCTATAATGGATCGGGATGCATGTGAGGAGTATATTGGATAAACCCGTTACAAATAAAAAGAAAAAGAATCAAAATAAAAAGCCCAAGAGAATAAAATGGATAATATCCGTAACGATATTGTCTTTTGTGTTGTCCGGAGGGCTGCTTCTGGCATCGACTACGGCGCTGGAAGGGGCGAGTGTATATGCAGCCATACTCGTTGTCTTGTTAATAGTTCTAATCGGAATATTGTTCGATACAATCGGGATATCCGTCGCAGGTGCGGACAAAGCGGTTTTCCATTCCATGGCGGCAAGAAAAATGTACGGCGCCAAACAGGCTATCTGGATGATTAACAATGCAGACAAGGTGTCGAGCTTTTGCAATGATGTGATCGGTGACATATGCGGTGTCATAAGCGGTTCGGCAAGCACCTTAATAATAGTTTCCATAGTGGGTAACATTGAAAGCAACCCCGGATCATGGCCCGGGCTGATAGTCAGCGGACTGGTTGCCGCTTTGACTGTCGGAGGGAAAGCGGTCGGAAAAGCGGTGGCGGTCAGGAAAGGAAACGATGTGGTCTACAGGACGGGTATGGTCCTTAGGCTGTTTCTCGGCAAAAGAAAAAAAAGTGAAAAAATTTGAAGGAACCGTGCTGGATAAGATGAATTATCCGGCTGATTTGAAAAAACTGGATAAAACAGAACTTCAGGTCCTTTGTGACGAGATAAGGGCCCTTATGATCGAGCATGTGGCCAACAACGGCGGACATCTGGCATCAAACCTGGGCATAGTCGAAGTCACTGTTGCATTATTGAGGTCTTTTGATTTCGCCGTCGACAAAATAGTATGGGATGTGGGGCATCAATGCTATCCATATAAGATACTGACAGGAAGAAGGGAGCTTTTCCCGGGTATCAGAAAAAGGGGAGGTCTTTCCGGATTTCCGAAAAGAGAGGAAAGCCCCTATGATTTCTTTAACACCGGACACAGCAGCACAGCCATATCCGCGGCCCTCGGCTTCGCCAGGGCGGCCGGAATGTCTGAAGCGGGTGGATATTCGATTGCGGTCATAGGAGACGGCGCGCTGACCGGCGGCATGGCGTTTGAAGCCCTGAATGACGCCGGAGCATCCAAAGACAGGCTTATAGTGATTTTAAACGACAATGAAATGTCCATATCCAAAAACGTCGGAGGGTTTTCCGAATATTTTTCAAGAATGAGGGCATTTAGATTCTATTCGAAGGCAAATACCAAACTCCGTGCAAGAATTGAAAAAATCCCATTAATAGGGAAATTCACGGCAAGGAAGATACATCAATTGAAAAGCGCGGTCAAATATTTGTTTTCACAGGTCATGCTCTTCGAAGAAATGGGTTTTCATTACATGGGCCCCGTCGACGGCCATGATATCAGAAAGCTGGAGAGCATGATAAGGAATGCGAAAACGGTTGACGGACCGGTTTTGATTCATGCGGTCACGGTAAAAGGCAAGGGGTATGAACGCGCTGAAAAAGATCCCGAGAACTATCACGGTGTACCGGTTTTCGACGCCAAGGAAGGCATATGCCCCAAAGAGCAGATATCGTTTTCCGAAGCTTTCGGACTGACTATGGAGAAACTGGTCGAAAAAGACCCGGCGGTGACCGTGGTGTGTCCCGCTGTCGGTCCCGGATGCGGCCTGAAGAGGTTTTCTGAAAAATTCCCCGAACGCTACCATGATGTGGGGATAGCCGAACAACATGCGGTGACTTTGGCTGCGGGAATGGCCTGCGGAGGAACAAAACCGGTTTTGGCCGGATACTCGACTTTCATGCAAAGGGCATACGACCAGATATTGCACGACGTGTGCCTGATGGACCTTCATGTTGTTTTTTGCATCGACAGGGCGGGACTTACGAATTCCGACGGGGAAACGCATCAAGGGATCTACGACCTTTCTTATCTGGGACACATGCCTAATTTGAAAATATTCGCACCGGCCAACTTCACCCAGCTCGGAGAGACGGTCGAGTATGCGCTGAATGAGCTTGAAGGGCCTGTGGCAATCCGATATCCAAGAGGTGACAGGGCTGTCCCCGAAGACATGAAATTGTCCGTGAGAAGCTCCTGCGAGCTTGTGAAGGAAGGATCGGACTGTGTGATATTCGCTTATGGACGAATGCTCGAACATGCGGTCAAGGCTGCCGGGACGCTCGATGAAAGCGGGATAAGCTGTGCCGTCGTCAACCTTTTTTGTCTAAAGCCCATTGATTATGAAAGTGTCGCTGATTTTGCAAAAGGGAAAAAACTGGCATATTGCGTCGAAGATGTCGTTGAAGAAGGAAGCGCATCTCAAAAAATATCCTCATACCTTCAAAAAACATCCCGTGATATAAATTTCAGGAGCAAAACCCTGCCTGAAAAATTCGACGCAAGCGGAAAATCCGATGAAATACTGGAAAGTCTTGGGATGAAGGGCGCACAGACGGCAAGGGAAATATCGGAATATTTCAAAAACAGCTGATTCCGGTTTGTCTTGATGCTTTTATTAAACGGTGCTGTGTTATATAATCAATGGGTATTGCGAAAAACGGAGCTTTGACTGCGTTAAGCATAACAATAAATCTACAGGGGTTTCTATGACTGGAAGACGAAAAAACGATTCGGGCTTTAATAAAAAAATACTACCTTTGATGATGCTCATG
>CAZWVS010000053.1:10868-11864 GCA_964636935.1 uncultured Clostridiaceae bacterium | reverse complement strand
CCCCCTTTTTAAAATGAATGAGCTTTTTGTTCTCCTGTTTTTCAAGGGTTTTATAAAAAGGTCGACAAACTTTACATTACCCTTGCCCAAAGGTTTTGTCTGCGGCCCGGTTATTTTTCTAAAAGCCAGTGTTTCAAGCCACATGAACGCCCATGCGACGCTGTATATTATGCAAAAGGCGATGTATCTGTCAGGCGCCGTATCCAGGAAACGTCCGGCTATCACAGGGAAAGTGGCGGAAACGACAAGCGCGAATATCTGTTTCACGCTCATGAACCTGCCCCGGAGCCGCTTGTCTATTATGTCCACAAACCATGAATTTATGGTTATGCCCATAAACGCCTGCAGGCTGTATCCGAAAAACACTGTGGGCAGCATGACAAAGGGTGCGATCTCCCTGGGTACTATCAAAGGGAGATCGCACGGTGAATATGATGAGGCTTTTTGCCGTCATATTTAAGATTAATACGAATTTCTTGCGATTCCTGATTCTTTCTATTACCAGTCCGGCGAAGATGACCGTTATCCCGGCTATGCTGCCGATGAAAGGGATGTATCCCATGAGGTAGTCGGGGGTGTCCATTTCAATGAAAAGTCCCGAAATAAAGACCCCGCCGACCAGGGCTGCGAATGCCGTTCCGAATATGGCCTGTTTTATGAACCAGTCCCGGTCGGATTTTCCCGGAGCCGTGACCAGCTGCATGTCATTTCTATAGAAGAGCGCCAGGACTGCCTTCCCGAGCGCCCTTTTTATCTTACTCATAAAACGTTTCCGTCCTTGCAGGTTTCCCTGTCCCGGTTATATTACCACGATACCCACGGCATGTATACCCGTTTTAACGGTTAATTTATTTTTTTTGATTTTTTCTTTTTTCGGCTTTAAAATATTTGTTTTTTACATATTTGTCGATTGCCTCGGCCGCCTTTTTCCCCGCCCCCATCGCAAGTATGACGGTCGCCGCGCCGGTAACTATGTCGCCCCCGGCATATACGCCT
>CAZWVS010000053.1:658-10858 GCA_964636935.1 uncultured Clostridiaceae bacterium | reverse complement strand
CCATGCTTGTTTCCATGGTCTTTTCATTTACGACTATTCCTCCCCAGGGGGTTGTCTTGAGGCCTTCGGTGGTGCTCTTTATGAGGGGGTTGGGTGTCTGTCCTATGGCTATTACCACGGTATCCATCTCCATATCATGTTCCGAGCCGATCACGGGCACGGGACGCCTCCTGCCGGAATCATCGGGCTTGCCAAGTTCCATCTTGATGCATTTTATCGATGTCACATTCCCTTTTTCGTCGCCTGCAATTTCAACGGGGTTTTCCAAAAGCCTGAATACAATACCCTCCTCTTTGGCATGATGGACTTCCTCCACCCTGGCCGGGAGCTCCTCTTCGCCCCTTCTGTATATGATGTATACGTTTTCGGCCCCCAGGCGTTTTGCGCTCCTTGCTGCGTCCATCGCCACGTTCCCGCCTCCAACCACGGCCACATTGTTTCCGATTTGCACGGGGGTGTCGTACTCCGGAAACTTATATGCCTTCATCAGATTGACCCGTGTGAGGAATTCGTTGGCGCTGTATACGCCGTTTAAATTTTCACCGGGGATGTTCATGAATCTCGGAAGCCCGGCCCCCGTCCCTATGAATACGGCATCGAAGTCTTCGAGCAGTTCGTCTATTGTCAGTATCTTCCCTATCACCATGTTGAGTTCGAGTTTGACGCCCAGCTTCTCCATCAGCGATATTTCCTTTTTCACTATGTCCTTGGGCAGTCTGAATTCGGGTATCCCGTATGACAGCACCCCTCCCGGCTCGTGAAAGGCCTCGAAAACCGTGACATCGTAACCGATCTTCGCCAGGTCGCCGGCGCAGGTGAGACCCGCGGGACCGGCGCCCACTATTGCGACACGCCCCTTTTCCGCCGTTTGTCCGGTCATTTCCTTCGCACCGAATTCATCTGTGTTTTTCATATGTGTGTCGGCAACGAATCTTTCAAGCCTGCCTATCCCTACGGGCTCCCCCTTTATGCCCCTGACGCAAAGCATCTCGCACTGGGATTCCTGGGGGCACACCCTTCCGCAAACTGCGGGAAGCGAGTTTGTGGCGGTTATAACCTTGTAGGCTTTTTCAATGTCGCCTTCCATTATGCATTGGATGAAGCCCGGTATGTCCACCTGCACGGGACATCCTTCGATGCAGGGCTTGTGCCTGCAGTTGAGACACCTCTGGGCTTCCATGAGGGCAAGCTCCCCATCATAACCCAGCGCCACTTCGCTGAAATTTTTTATTCTCTCTTCGGGCTTCTGCTCCGGCATGGGGTATTTCTGTTTTCTCATGTCAGCCATCTATATATCCTCCAAGCCTGCAGGAATGCCCTTCTTCTTCTTTGTATCTTGAAGCCCTTCTCATGGCTTCGTCGAAATCGACCAGGTGTCCGTCGAAATCCGGCCCGTCCACACATGCGAACTTTGTTTCACCACCCACGGTGACCCTGCATCCTCCGCACATCCCGGTGCCGTCCACCATTACGGAATTCATGCTTACTATTGTTTTTATACCGGCTTTTCTTGTAAGTTCCGATACGAATTTCATCATGATCAGGGGGCCTATGGCGATTACCACGTCATAATCCGCTTCCGGTATGAGTTTCGCCAATATGTCGGTCACAAAGCCCTTTGTTCCGTTGGACCCGTCGTCGGTTGTTATGTACAGGTTGTCGCAGACCTGTTTCATTTCGTCTTCCAGAATTATAAGGTCCCTGCTTCTAAACCCCGCTATTATGTCTACGGAAGCACCCAGCCGATGAAGCTCTTTTGCCTGGGGATATGCTATCGCGGTGCCGAGGCCCCCGCCTACGACACAGGCCCTTTCATATCCTTCCAGCTCGCTCGCCTTGCCGAGGGGGCCTACGAAGTCCCTGATTTCATCCCCCTCGTCCATTGTCCCCAGCTGCATGGTCGTTTTGCCCACAAGCTGGAATATTATCATTATCGTGCCTTTTTCGCGGTCGTAGCCTGCTATGGTAAGGGGTATCCTTTCTCCCTTTTCATCAATCCGGAGAATTATGAATTGTCCGGGTTTCGCCTTTGCCGCTATCAGAGGTGCTTCTATTTTCATCATATGCACCGTTTCGTTAAGAATTTTCTTTTCTACAATCCTGTACATTGCATTCTCCTTGTTTTATGGCTGTTGGGTAATTATCTCCGGGGCGCCTCCGGTGATTGCCAGTGTGTGCTCGTATTGCGCCGAAAGCGATCCGTCGGCGGTCCTCGATGTCCAGCCGTCGGCGTTTATCACGCATCCGGGAGCCCCGAGGTTTATCATGGGCTCTATCGTGAACACCATGCCTTCCCTTATCCGGGGGCCTCTCCCCTCCCTGCCGTAATGGGGGACTATCAGACCGTCGTGCATCACCCTTCCGATCCCGTGACCCGTGAATTCCCTGACCACGCTCATCCCGTTCGATTCGGCGTGGGCCTGTATCGCCGCGCCGATGTCGCCGATCCTGTTGCCCGGTCTTGCCTTGTCAATACCGATATAAAGGCATTCCTTTGTTACCCTCATCAGCCTTTTCGCCTCATCTGACACCTCTCCCACGGCGTAGCACCAGGCCGAATCCGCCATCCATCCGTCGAGGGTTACGACGAAATCGACTTTAATGATGTCGCCTTCTTTTACGACGGTCTGTCCGGGGAAGCCGTGGCATATCTGGTCGTTGACCGAGGTGCATGTGGCATAAGGGTATCCCATATATCCTTTTTGGGCGGGGGTGCCGCCTCTTTTGATTATGAACTCTTCAACAAATGCGTCTATCCGGGATGTCTGCAGACCGGGTTTTATATAATCCCTCAAGGCAACATGACATGCGGTGACGATCTTCCCCGCGTTTCGGATCTTCCCTATCTGCCTTTTGGTAAGTATGCTGGTCATAATCAACCTCTTTCCACCCGGCGGGCTTTTGAAATTGTACCACTTTTACAAAGTCCGTTCAATTAAAACCATTACACTTTCATCATTCAAATCCCACGGGATTCAAGCTTCTCAACGAGATTATGATAATACTTGTCTTCAACTTTGGGCCTGCCCAACACCGCATCATCCTTGTTGGCCCCGTGAAAATCGCTGCCCCCGGTTATGACAAGGTTGTTTGCCCGTGCATATTTCAAATACTTTTCGGTATCCAACCGGGTGTGGTCGCTGTGAAATGCCTCTATCCCCATGATTCCCATGTCCATCAGCGCGGAGGCGGTGGATTCGAACCTCCCCTCCCTGTCTTCATAAACGGGATGGGCGAAAACAGGGATCCCTCCGTTTTCAATTATTTCACAGATTGCATCGGCGGGGCCTGTTTTTTCCCTCGGCACAAAAATGTCGTCCCTTAGCAATATGCGGTCAAAAGCGTCCTTTATATCAGTTGCATGGCCCGACTCCACCAGGCATGCGGCAAGATGGGGTCTTCCGGGCGTCCCCCCCGCGGCTTTTTCATACATGCGCTCCACGCTTACATCGAATCCCGCATTGTTCAGGTTGGATACAAGCCGTCTGTTTCTTTCATGCCTTTTTTGAAGTATCCATTCAAAGTAGCCCTCAATTTTGGAATATGTTTTTTCATTGAAATATCCCAAAATGTGAAGCTCCGAGGATTCGAAATCCACCCCCAGCTCAACCCCGGGAATGACGGGCATCCCCTGTTCCCTGCCGGCCTCAAGGGCTTTTGCGACCCCGTCTATCGTGTCATGGTCTGTAACGGCTATGGCCGACAATCCGATGTCAACAGCTTTTTTCACTATTTCCTCCGGCGCCAGACTGCCGTCGGACGCGGTCGTGTGTATGTGAAGGTCAATCATTGCCCGCCACCTTTATCAATTTGTATCCGCCCTTATATCCGCCGTCTTTGAACCGGGTTTCGCCCTTATCGCATTCAACGGTGAATTTTGCCTTTTCTCCTCCGTTTTCATATTCGAATGTGTTTCGGGCGCCTTCGTAAATCCTTATTTCCAATTCCTCAAGGGGTTTCTGGTCGACATGGTCCTGCTCCGGGCCAAGGGTGATCACACCGCCTGCGGGCACATATACAGGCATGCTGTCAAGAGGGCAATCGATGTCGATCCATCCTGTTTTTTGGATTTTTTCGCCGGTCCAGAAATCATACCATGTGCCTTCGGGCAGATATGCTTTTCTTTTGCCGCCGCTGTTCAAAAGGGGCGCTATCATCATGGATTCGCCGAAATAGTATTGGTCGTATATCCCATGGGTGGTCGGGTCCTCCATATGGTGCAGCGCCATGTGCCTTATGAACGGCATCCCTGTTTTGCAACACTGCGCCTCTGTGCTGAATATGTATGGCAGCAGCCTGTATCTGAGTTTTGTGAATTTACGGAATATTTCAAGCGCCTGTTCCCCGAACGCCCATGGCTCCCTTGAATTGTTGTTTCCGCCGCCATGGCATCTGGCATGGGATGAAAACAGTCCGAACTGCGCCCATCTTATATATAGCTCTTTATCCGGCCTTCCGATGAAGCCGCCTATGTCGTGGCTCCAGAAGGGCTGTCCTGATAAGCCGGCTGAAAGTCCGGATCTCAGCGCTCCCGCCATGTTTTCATATGTAGAACGGGAATCCCCGCTCCATATAAGTGGGTATCTCTGCCCTCCCGCATATGTGGATCTCGCCCATACCAAACCTGTCCCGCAGACTTCTTTTACAGCTTCGAAAATCACTTTATTATATAGGAGTGGGAAAAGGCTGTGCATCTGTCGCCCTTGGGCGTTCTTATACACACCGTCAGGCGGTGCCCCTTCCGCAATATCGGTCTTGACGGCTTCCACACCCATTTCAAGTACCTCTTTTATCTGGTCCGTGTACCACTTGACCGCCTCTTTGTTTGAGAAATCGATGTAGGCGTATTTGGAGCTGAACCATTCAAAGTGCATGACCTGTCCGTCCTTGTCTTTTATGAAGTAGTCCTTTTCCACACCGGTTTTGTAATTTTCCAGCGAATCATGGACAAAGGGCAGCTGCCATATGCATACGTGGAAACCCATTTCCCGCAATTCCTTCATCATTTTTCGCGGCTCGGGAAAGCGTGTTTTTGAAAACTTCATATCGCACACCCAGTCCTCCTCGAACCAATATGTGTCCAGATGCACCAGGTCGGCGGGAATATCTTCACTTCTAAGCTTTTTTGCGACCTCCATTACGATTGTTGAGTTTTCATAGCTGTTCCTGCTCATCCACAGCCCGTAGCTCCATCTTGGGAGTTTTGGCGCGAACCCGGTTATCATGCCGTATCTGTAAAGTATGTCCCGGGGTGACGGACCGGCTATTAAAAACACATCCATGAGCCTGTCTTCCAGAAAAACGTTCGCAGCGTCGAAGTTGCGTGCCCCGATATCGAAATCCATGAGGCTTGCAGAGTTGACATATACGCCGTAGCCGCATGTGCTCATATAAAAGGGTATGTTTTTGTAGTTTCTCGCGCCTTCGTTGCCGGCGCAGTCCGTGTTGAAAAAGTCAATGTCCTGGCCCCTCCTGTCCATTCCGACGAATTTCTCGCCCAGGCCGAAAATCTTTTCATTGAGGGAAAGCTTTGTCGTGAATGTGCAAAGCCCCTGTGAAACACCGAAGGGGAAATAGTCGCACAGGGATGCGAACCCGCCTGCGCCGGATTCGTTGGGTTGACAGGCATCTATTCCCGGAACCTCCAGCAGGGTAGCTCCATCGGCGGTCTTCATTGTTATGCGAATCGGGTCTTTTTTTATTGTGAGCACTGCATTTTTTAGACAAATATTCATTATTCCGTCTTCTTCGGTCACAGAGGTGAATTCCCCTGCAGGGACGTCGGGAGCCATCAGGGTTTCGTTGTCGAGTGCACCGTCTATGGAATACCTTATCCTGAAACCGAAATCCCCCACGGCATCTATCCGTATATTCATTTCGTGGGCGCTTTTCCTATATTCGAACCTCAGGAACCTGCTTCCGAAGGCCTTTTGCTCCCTTATGCCGAAAAGACCGCCATCGTTATGGAGTGTCACATGGCCCTTTTGCACCACGATGTTTTTAATTTTCCGCGCAAAGACGTACTCCCGGCCTTCTTCGAAACTGATTTTTTCAGAGTGTTTTGTCCAGTCTTTCATTTTTCCCCCTTGATGCTTATTTATTCCCCCGGATCGGGCAGTTTGTGTTTTCAACAGCTTAAAGCGTGTTTCCCACAGACTTTTCCACAGATTCCGGGATTGTTTTTGGTTTTCACTGCTAGCTTTTTTGATGACTCATCTCTTTTTTCCAGAAAAAGCCCTGTGTATTTTTCTTATTTCACACCCTTAATGAAGGCTGTGCGTTTAACGAAAGGTCATCAGTCCATCCTTTTAAAAGCCGGTAATACGCAGCGGAGCCTATCATGGCCGCATTATCCGTACACAGGCTTACCGGCGGGAAGAAAACTTTTATGCACCTTTCCCCGCAACGGTTTTGCAGCTCATTTCTAAGGCCGCTGTTCGCAGCCACGCCCCCCGCGGCGACAATGGTTCCGATTCCGGTTTCCAAGGCCGCTTTTACGGCCCTTTTCGCCATGGTTGATGTTATGTTCTTCTGAAAAGACGCGCAAATCCCGTTTATGTCCGGCTTTGAGCCTTTTTGCCTTTCATTGTTTATCATATTCAACACGGCCGTTTTCAATCCGCTGAAACTGAAATCATACGGGTTGTCATCGAAGCGGGACACGGGAAACACAAATGCGTCCGGATTGCCTTGAGCCGCCCTTTTTTCAATCTCGGGGCCTCCGGGATACCCCAGCCCCATTGCCCTGGCCAATTTGTCGAAGGCTTCTCCCGCGGCGTCGTCCCTGGTCCTTCCCATGACTTCGATTTTTGTATAATCCTCCACTTTTAGTATATGCGAATGCCCTCCCGAGGCAAGCAGGCATATGAAGGGGGGTTCCAAACCGGGGCTTGTTATGTAATTTGCCGCTATGTGGCCTTCCAGATGATTGACGCCGATCAAAGGCTTCCCCGAGGCGAAGGCGACCCCCTTTGCAAGGGATATGCCCGCAAGCAGCGCCCCCACAAGCCCGGGACCTTTTGTGACCGCGACAGCGGCTATGTCGTCCATTGTCATATCCGCTGAAGAAAGCGCCTTGTCAAGCACCGGGATCATGTATTCCATGTGTTTTCTGGAGGCTATTTCCGGTACCACGCCACCGTATTGTTGAAACAGGTCCGACTGCGAAGCTACAGCATTCGATATGACCGTCCTTCCGTCCCTGACTACGGAACAGGCGGTCTCGTCACAGCTTGTTTCTATTGCAAGAATATCCATGAAACCCCTTCCCTCTAAAATATCTTATCGAAAACCAGGCCGAAAAACAGCTGGTCTGCGAAAACAAACGCCGCCACGATAAAAACATAGACGGCAAACCATTTTAGGTTGCCTTTCATAACGGTCCTTATGAAAAAACGTATTGCGAAATATCCGGCCGTCCCGGCGGCTATCATCCCCACTATCACCGGCATGAGGTTGAAATCCGCCGTCGACTCCGTGATGATCTTATATGTTTCAAGAACAAACCCGCCAAGTATTACGGGTATGGACATTAAAAACGCGAATTTGACGGCAAGTTCCCTTTTCATCGAAAGGGAGAGGTTTGCGCCGATGGTCATCCCCGACCTGGATATGCCCGGGATTATTGCCACGGCCTGCGCAAGCCCGGCTATCAATGCGTCATGCCATTTCAAATCCTTCAACCCTCTTTTATCCGCATTCAGCCTAGTCGATATGACGAGCACCGTTCCGGTTATGAAAAGGCCTATGCCGACGGTTATTCCGCTTGATGACACGTCTTTGAACAAATCGTTCAGCAAAACCCCCGCAATCGCCGCGGGAACCGTGGCGATTATGAGCAGCCCCATCATTTTACTGAAAGGTTTTTTTATAAGTCCGACCACTTCTTCCCGCAATGCGATGCACACCGCGGCAAGGGTGGCGAAATGGACGGCGATGTTGAAATACAGCGCCTCTTCCCCGACCCCCATCAACTTTTCAAAAATAACCAGGTGTCCCGAGCTGCTGACCGGCAGGAACTCCGTAAGCCCCTGCACGATGCCAAGTATCAAAGCTTCAAAAAAATTCATATGCACCGCCGAAATTTAATATGTTCGATTATATTCCATGCCAGTGAACATTACAACCCGCGCCGCTCACCCGTACCCAAAATTTAAGATTTACCCCCGGGGGTAAATCTTAAAAATTGGTTTCTTTTATTAGTATTTAGGGTTTTTGGCCTATGAGGCCGATTCCTTTTTCTCGGATGAGTAAAGCATTTTGGGTTTTGTGCCGTCGGTGATGGTCTCTTCGTCGATGATGCATTTTATTATGTCCTGCCTGGACGGGATTTCGTACATTATCTCCATCATGCTTTTTTCCAGTATCGACCTGAGGCCCCTTGCTCCCGTTTTTCTGTCGAGAGCCTTGCGGGCGACGGCCCTTAGCGCCTTTTCTGTGAATTCAATCGCGCAGTTGTCTATCCTGAAAAGCTTGGTGTACTGTTTTACAAGGGAGTTTTTGGGTTCTTTCAATATGGTCACCAGGCTGTCCTCGGTCAATTGGTGCACCGATACGACAACGGGTATCCTGCCGATCAGTTCCGGTATGAGTCCGTATTTAAGCAGGTCCTCGGGTTCTATGTACCGGTACATTTCAACCGCCTCCCTGCTGTCTTTGACGGCGATTTCCGCACCGAAGCCGATGGCCCTCTTGCCCAGCCTGTTTTGAATTATCTCCTCTATTCCCTGGAAAGCGCCTCCGCAGATGAACAGTATGTTCGTGGTGTCTATCTGTATGTACTCCTGATGGGGATGTTTTCTCCCGCCCTGGGGCGGAACGCTGGCAACGGTTCCTTCAAGTATTTTCAACAGCGCCTGCTGCACGCCTTCGCCGCTTACATCCCTGGTTATCGAAGGGTTTTCGCTTCTTCTGGATATCTTGTCGATTTCATCTATGTAGATTATCCCTTTTTGCGCTTTCTCTATATCGTAGTCGGCGGCCTGTATGAGCCTTAAAAGGATGTTCTCCACATCCTCGCCCACATAGCCGGCTTCGGTCAGCGTGGTGGCATCCGCTATGGCAAAGGGTACGTTCAGAACCTTGGCCAGGGTCTGGGCTATGTATGTTTTGCCTGTTCCCGTCGGTCCGAGCACCAGAATGTTGCTCTTTTGGATTTCCACATCGTCATCTTCGTCTTTCTGCATTATCCTTTTATAGTGGTTGTAGACCGCTACCGACACCGTCTTTTTCGCTTCTTCCTGCCCGATCACATATTCGTCAAGCCTTCTTTTGATTTCCTCCGGCACCGGAAGATTGATATCAAGGCTTTCCAAAAGGTCTTCATCGCCAATGTAATCGTCCGCAATTATTTCGTTGCACAACTCAATGCACTCTGTGCAGATATAGACGCCGGGCCCCGCGATTATACGGTCAACCTGGTTCTGCGTCTTTCCGCAAAAAGAACATTTTGTCAATTTTTCCTGGTCATTGTCCCTGGACATTTATGACTCCTCCTGTTTCTATCGAAGGTCCGGATATGATCCGTCCTATTTCATCATCACTTTGTCGATTATCCCGTATTCCCGAGCGTCTTCGGCACTCATGAAATAATCGCGCTCCACATCCCGCTCTATCTTTTCTATGGGCTGGCCTGTGTTTTCAGCAAGGGCCTTGTTGAGGCTTTCCTTGATTTTAAGCAGCCAGTCCGTGTGTATTTTTATGTCCGTCGCCTGTCCCTGGACCCCGCCCAAAGGCTGGTGTATCAGGATCTGGCTGTTGGGAAGGGAGTAACGCTTGCCCTTGGTCCCAGCCGACAGGAGAAAGGCGCCCATGCTTGCCGCAAGTCCCACGCACATCGTCGATACATCGCATTTCACATAACGCATCGTATCGTATATGGCCAGTCCCGAAGTCACGGACCCGCCCGGGCTGTTTATATATAATTTAATGTCCTTCTCAGGATCTTCATGTTCGAGAAAAAGCATCTGTGCTATCACAAGGCTCGCCGTGGTGTCGTTTACCTCTTCACCAAGAAATATTATCCTGTCTTTTAGCAGTCTGGAGAAAATGTCATAGGACCTCTCTCCCCTGCTGCTTTGTTCCACTACTATAGGTACCAAACTCATAAGAATACCTCCTTACGCTTCAATTATACTATTCGCCCGCTGTTTTTTCATCATTTTCAGTTGCTACTGGTTTTATTTTTTGAAGTTTTTTTTT
>CAZWVS010000053.1:0-648 GCA_964636935.1 uncultured Clostridiaceae bacterium | reverse complement strand
ACGGTTTCTTCTTTTTGGCGCTTTCATAAATGAGGTCCACTGTCTTTTCATATATGACGCCGTCCTTTATATACTGCGTATCCTCGTCATTCATGTTCTTTTTAAAGTCTTCCACGGGCATGCCGTAGTTTTTCGCCATCTCCCCTATCTTGCTTTCGAGTTCCTCTTCCGTCGCATCGATATTCTCTTTTTCCGAAATCGCTTCAATCACAAGCTGCGCCGCAACCTGGCCTTTTGCGGTTTCTCCCAACTGCGCCCTGAACGTATTCCTGTCCTGTCCGATGAGTTGCAGATACTGGTCAAGCTCCATCCCCTGATAGCGGATCCGCGTTTCAAAGTCCCTCATCTGGCCGTCGGTCCTTCTTTCGATCATGGCCGGAGGGATATCGACTTTCGCATTGTCCATAGCAGCTTTTACAGCATGATCCTTCATGCGGTTCTGTGCTTCCTCCTGCTTTTTTTCAAGCAGGGTCTTGCGCAGGTCCTCCTTGTATTCTGAAACGGTGTCGAATTCCGAAACATCTTTTGCGAATTCGTCGTCCACTTCCGGGATCTCAGTCTGCTTTATTTCATGAAGCTTCACTTTGAATACGGCTTCCTTGCCTTTAAGGTCTTCCGCCCTGTAATCTTCCGGGAAGGAAACGGTCA
>CAZWVS010000052.1:0-11889 GCA_964636935.1 uncultured Clostridiaceae bacterium | reverse complement strand
CGGCAATACCCGGAGGATTCGGCACGGGCAAAACAATGACACAGCACCAGCTTGCCAAATGGTCCGATGCGGACATAGTGGTATATATAGGATGCGGAGAAAGGGGAAACGAGATAGCCAATGTGCTTGAAAGTTTTCCCGGACTCAAGGATCCGAGAACCGGCGAGTCGCTGATGAACAGGACTGTCCTTATAGCCAACACATCCAACATGCCCGTCGCGGCAAGGGAGGCGTCCATATACACGGGGACGGCCATAGCCGAATATTACAGGGACATGGGATATCATGTGGCCCTCATGGCTGATTCCACCTCAAGATGGGCCGAGGCTCTTAGGGAGATTTCCGGAAGACTTGAAGAGATGCCCGCTGAAGAAGGGTATCCGGCATATCTTCCGTCAAGGCTTTCACAGTTTTACGAAAGGGCGGCTTATGTTAAAAACCTTAATGGAACGGAAGGTTCCATATCCATGATCGGTGCCGTCTCCCCCCAAAGCAACGACTTTTCGGAACCCGTGACACAGAACACAAAAAGGTTCACAAGATGTTTTTGGGCGCTTGATAAACAGCTTGCGTATTCAAGACATTATCCCGCGATAAACTGGACTGAAAGCTACAGCGAATATACAGGGGAGCTTTCCGACTGGTACGCCAAAGAGACCGGCAGGGATTTCATGAAAAAAAGAACAAAAGTGCTAAGCACACTGCAGGAAGAAAGCAATCTCATGGAAATAGTGAAATTGATAGGACGCGACGTGCTGCCGGAAAGCCAGAAGCTCACTTTGGAAATAGCCGCCGTCATAAGGCAGGGATTCTTACAGCAAAACGCATTCCATGAGAACGATACCTATGTTCCGGTTGGAAAACAGTATGAAATGATGAGCATCATACTTTACCTGCAGGAAAAAACCGGTACTCTGGTGGAAAAAGGGGTTCCCGTATCCGTAATCAAGGAAACCGGCATATTCAACGATTTGACTCAAATGAAATACAATATACCAAACGAAAGATACAAAGAGCACTTTTTGGAGCTTGAAAATAAGACGAACGACCTTTTTAACGATCTTTCAGTACAGTATCAAGACGCTAAAAGAAGGGGGAGCCAATGAAACTGGAATATCTCGGCTTAAACGAAGTAGACGGACCGCTTGTCGTTCTTAAGGGGATAGAAGGTGCTTCTTATGAAGAAGTTGTGCATCTGCAGCTTCCAAACAATGAAAAAAGAACCGGGAAAATCATAAGGATGACCGGAGACATATGCGTTGTACAGATATTTGAAGGAACCTCCGACATATCCCTTGAAAACACCCGGACTGCCTTGACGGGCCATACGCTCAGGATACCGCTTTCAAGTGAAATAATGGGAAGGATTTTCGACGGGAAAGGAGCACCTCTTGACGGACTGGGCGAGATATATCCGGAAATTAAGGCGGACGTGAACGGGCTGCCGATAAACCCGGTTTCCAGAAGCTATCCGAGGAATATCATACAGACGGGGATATCGTCCATAGACGGTCTGGCCACCCTTACCAGAGGACAGAAACTGCCCATATTTTCAGGAAGCGGCCTTCCCCACGACGAACTGGCGGTACAGATAGTAAGGCAGGCTAAAATAACCGATGCCGAAAACAGTAATTTTGCAATCATTTTTGCCGCCATAGGTGTAAAAAGCGATGTTGCGGGTTATTTCACAAAAAGCTTTAAGGAAAGCGGAGTGCTTGAAAAAGTCGTAATGTTCCTCAATCTTGCAAATGACCCCGTTGTAGAAAGGATAACCACGCCCCGCTGCGCCCTTACGGCTGCGGAATATCTGGCTTTTGAAAAGGGGATGCATGTTCTTGTCATAATGACGGACATGACTTCATATGCGGAAGGACTCAGGGAGATTTCATCGTCCATGGAGGAAATACCTGGAAGAAAAGGCTATCCCGGATACCTTTACAGCGACCTTGCATCCATTTATGAAAGAGCGGGCATAATAAAAGGAAGACCGGGTTCCATAACACAGATACCCGTTTTGACAATGCCAAACGACGATATTACCCACCCGGTGCCGGACCTCACCGCATATATAACCGAAGGACAGATAGTACTGGACAGGGAGCTTTATCAAAAGGGGATTTATCCTCCCGTGAGCATACTGATGTCGCTGTCGCGACTGATGAAGGACAGTATAGGGGAAGGATTTACGCGTAAAGATCATCCGGATATTGCAAACCAGCTGTTCGCGTCTTACGCCAAAGTCCAGGAAGTAAGAGCCCTTGCCGCGGTAATAGGCGAGGATGAACTCAGCTCTCAGGACAAGCACTATATGGATTTCGGGAAAACTTTTGAAGAGAAGTTTCTAAAACAGCTAAGTGACGAAAACAGGGAAATTGAAAAAACACTGGATCTTGGCTGGAAACTGGTTTCAATGTTGCCAAAGGAAGAACTGGATAGGATATCCCCCGAAATGATAAATGAGTACTATGATGAGAGAGGAGGCGGAATTCTGTAATGGATGCCGGTATAGCTCCGACCAAGGGTAATCTCATAAAAGCGAAAAACACACTGGCCCTTTCAAAACAGGGGTATGAACTGCTGGACAAAAAAAGAAACATTCTCACAATGGAGATGATGTCCATGATCGACAAAGCCGAGGCCGTGCAATCCAGAATCGATTCAACTTTCAAGGATGCATATTATGCGCTGCAGGCTGCGAACATCACACTGGGTATAAGCAACGTGGAACAGCTGGGATTCACAATTCCTCCCGACGAATCGATGAGCATAAGGTTCAGGAGCATAATGGGTGTGGAAATACCGATGGTGGATTTTGACAAAAGAGACCCGGAACCCAGATACGGATTTTCAAGAACCAGTTCCGCCTTGGATGAAGCCTATGAAAAATTCAACGAGGTAAAAGCCCTCACAGCGGAGCTTGCGGAAGTGGAAAACGCCATATACAGACTCGCCGTCAATATCATGAAGAGCAAAAAAAGGACAAATGCCTTAAAAAACATTGTAATCCCCAAATACAATGACTCAGTTAAATACATACAGGATTATCTGGAGGAAAAAGAACGCGAGGAATTTTCCAGACTAAAAATTATTAAAAAGAAGAAGGGGTCCTCTTATTGAGCCCTTTCAGGTTTGAAGTTTCTCACATATTCAATGAAAAATTTAAAATTTTCATATGGCACGTCGGGAGGCACGGTGTGGTCAAGCATGGGTATCCATCCGTTTTTTGAAATCATAAAGGGATATTTGGAATCGACTTCTGCAATTATATCCCCTTTGCCGCCGGCAAGGGCCCTTTTATTTAGCCCGCCTATGATGACGAAGCTTTCACCGTACTGCTTTCGCAGCTTCACTATGTCCATTCCCGCCTGAACCTCGAATGGATAAAAGGCATTGGCCCCGCAGGCGAGATATACGGGGAGCATTTTTTCGCAGTCCCCGTCGGTGTCGACGACAATCCCCTTTATTTTCATCTCCCGCATGCAGCCCACGACATCTAAAAGAGACCCGGACATGAACTCCCTGAACAATTCAGGAGAAATCAGCGGGCCCCGCGAATAACAGATATCTTCCCATATCATTGTAAAATCAGGTACCGCATCCCGGCATATGGATTTTATGAAACCCATATAGAAAGTCCTCCAGTCATCCATCATTTCGCGTATCAAGCCGGGATCGTCGAAAAGGGCATACATCAGGTTTTCATCGCCCATGAGGTTTCTTAGGAAACCGAAGGGTCCTATCACATGCAAGCCGAGGGCGTAATCCCTTTTTTCGTATTGCCTTGCAAGTTCGCTCCAATTGGCGGGAAAGCGGTCCGGACTTCTAAAATCAAGCCGGTGACGGATTTTGTTTTCATAATCCCGTCTGTTTTCAACGGGGAATGAAAGGAACTGGGGCATCGATGTTTCCGGATTTTCAATACGTTCCCGTTTAGTGATGCCGTAGCGGTCCATGAGGGTGCGGTTTTCACCATCCTCCGAAATCAGCCTGGTGTCAAAAAAGGGACAATAGGGGTTTCCCGTCCAGCCGCCGCCTACGGGGATCCATCGCAAATCGTCCATTTCAAAAAATTCCGCAAAAGGCATTCCCGGGGGCTTTTCAAAACCCTCGTTCTTCCATCTTTGAATAGTGGCGGCCCATGCTCCGGGGGTCTCCCACCTGAAAGGCCTGTCCGTCTTTTGAAAGTCCATAACCGCCCTGAACCTCTGTCTTGAATCCATCTGACACCTCATATACTGATGATAATAAAGGTACCATATAAAGCTGCGATATAAAAGCGGCGAAATGTTGTAATCCGGCAAAATATTTATTATAATCAAAACAAGAAATCGTATCACATCAAAGTTTCTACTGACGAGGGGAATAAAGATAGAAGAGGGAAGCCCATGAAATCAGTTTACAAAAGCATGAACAAAAAAGGGTTCACATTGGTGGAAATGATGATAGTTGTCGTTATCATCGGCATACTGGTGACGATAGCCGTGCCGGTCTTTATGGATGTGGCGGAAGGGGCGAGGCATTCGGTATGGAAGTACAACAGCACTTATGTAGTGAAGGTTCTGGCCTTGAATATCGCCAATTTCAATCCGGAAGACCGGTATGCGGCGCCGACAGAAAGCTATTCCGAAGAAAGCCTGAGCAATTTTCTGCATAAGGAGCTGGAATATTATCAGACGAACAGCAACAAGGACAAGATTGTCAACCCCCGCTCCAGGAGCAAGAAGATCCTGTGCGCAAACGGACCTTCAAGCGGCAATCAGGCGGATGGGAAAAATGCAGCGGTCTTCATTACGGGAAACAGCCAATATGCCTATAGTGGAACAGGCTCCACAGATAACCTGCTGGGGACGATTGTCGCATACTTCAATGATTCCGAACCGTACAATGTTCAGGTATACTATATAGACGGCGACGGAGTTAAGGGCGAAAAAATGGCGGACTTCAAATAGGCCCCAAAAGCAGCACTTAAAACAAATAAACATATGTTAAAATGTTATTAAAAAAAGGACCGGACGCGCGCCGGAAACAAGGAGGATTTCATGAAAGATGCGAGATATGAAAAGCTTGCCGACAATCTGGTAAACTATTCCGTAAAACTGAAAAAAGACGAAAAAATACTTATCGAGTTTTCCGGAAAAGAAAACGACCTTGTAAAAGAGCTTGTAAAAAAATCCTATGAAGCGGGGGGGCTGCCTTTTGTGCAGCACACGGACACGCAGACAAACACCCTTGTGATGAAAGACATAACCGACGAACAGCTGGAAATATTAAACGAACAGCAGTTGTCCCTTATGAAGAAGATGGACGCATATCTTGCCATAAGAGCCTCGGACAACATATTCGAATCAAAGATAATCGCGCCGGAGACCATGAACAGATACAGGAAAATAATGAAGCCGGCCTTCGACGAAAGGGTTAACAACACAAGATGGTGCGTCCTTAGATATCCCAACGACTCGATGGCGCAGCTTGCAGGCATGCCCACGGATGATTTCGAGTCTTTCTTTTTCGATGTTTGCAATCTGGATTATTCGAAAATGTCAAAAGCCATGGACAACCTGGTCGAGCTGATGGATAAAACGGACAAGGTAAAACTGAAGGGTCCGGACACCGAGCTTGAATTTTCCATAAAAGGGATTCCGGCTGTCAAATGCGACGGGGAGATGAACATACCCGACGGCGAGGTTTTCACAGCCCCTGTAAAAGAAAGCATCAACGGAGTGATAACATTCAACTCCCCTGCGGTTAGCGACGGGGAGACCATAGAGAACATAAGGTTCGAATTTGAAAACGGAAAGATTGTTAAGGCGACATCCAGCAACACCGAAAAGACCGACAAGAAACTTGACACCGATGAAGGCGCAAGATACGTGGGGGAGTTTGCAATCGGGGTCAATCCGTATATAAACGATCCGATGAAGGACACCCTTTTTGATGAGAAGATCGCGGGGAGCATACATCTAACCCCCGGACAGTGTTATGACGAGGCGCCCAACGGAAATAATTCCGCCGTGCACTGGGACCTTGTCTTGATACAGACACCAAAATACGGAGGCGGGGAGATATATTTCGACGACAGGCTGATCAGAAAAGACGGATTGTTCACCGTTGACGAATTGAAGTGCCTTAACCCGGAAAACCTTAAATGATTTTAGAAAAACACATGAAAAACGGGCTGTTAAATTAAAAAACAGCCCGTTTTTTAAATTTGTTTTATCGCTTCGGCCCTTTGTAACTTCCCGGGAACAATGCCATAAGCATATTTATGAAAGCTTTTTGAGCAAGTCCGTTGGGAAAAGTAAAAGTGTATTTCTCCCCGGGACACTTGATTTTAAGCTCGGGCGCATATTCGCGCGCCGTATTGTCTGAATCGTATGTTGTATGACTTCTTTTAAACCTGATCCGTTCAACATTGTTGTTTTGTATGTAAAAGTTGTTGGGGGCTTCAGACAGGATTTCACTTTCCGACATGGTGTGATATCTTTCTACGAAAGACGATCCCGCACTCATTGAAGCGGCGGCCTTCTTAAAGAACCCTTCCCCTTCGTGCTCTTTTCGAATTTGTTCCATATGCTGTTTCATAAGGTTGTTGTCGACAAAAGCCACAAGTATGCGGGTGTCGGTGAATATCAAGGTGCAACCCTTCATCACCACCAGGTTTTTCTTATATGTGGCAGGGGTCATGAACCTGTAGGAAAGTGTATTTGCCGGGCTGCCGCTATTTTCCGGGTTGCCGTTATTTGCCGGGGAAGCTCCGCTTGACGGTGTCCCGCATTTCCCGCAAAACTTCGCTCCGGCTTTTAAAGGTGAACCGCAGTTGGTACAAAAATTATTTGCCATGGAAGGTCTCCTCAGTACATGTTGTTGAACATGTCGTTGAACTTAAAGAATCCGGCACCCAGTGTAGCTGTCAGTATGCCTAGCGTTATAGCGAGCAGAACTCCGATCAGAATCATTATCAATATGGCGATTGCATAATGTTTCTTGTTGATGTTCACAGTGTCGCTGAAACTCCATACCAGAATCATGATTATGTTGACAATCGGGATTGCCAAAAGAATGAACATTCCCACATACGCAGCGACGCTCAAAGGCTTTGTAAGGTTCGACTTGTCATTGTAGGTGACTGCCGGTTGAGGTCTTGGCTGAGGGGGTGGCGGAGGTGCAGGAGCGGCTTTTTGAACCGGTTCCTGTCTAGGCGGGGTTTCCGTCGCAGCGGCTTCCTTTTCAGGTTCGGATGATTCCGTATCCGCCGGTGCCGCATCTTCTACTTTTGCACCGCAACTCGGGCAAAACTTTGAGTTTTCAGGTATTTCCGTACCACAATTTTCACAAAACATGGTGCATCTCCTTTATTTGGAATTATATTAATATTATAATGCATGCAATGTATAAAAACAAACAGGGTTTAAACGGTATAATATTGGCGGAGGGATTAAAATGAAATATGCATTAACTACGAAAGAAAAAAATCACCTTAGGGATCTGGCAAAAAAGCAGCTTGAGATTGCGAAACTTCCGGTTATGGAAGAAAGAAAAAAGAGATGGTATGAAAACAACGACCTGAAAGGGGAAAGCCCCGTCGTTGTGATTGAATCGGGACCCTTCAGAGAAGAGCTGGTGCCGGAGTTGAAATGCACATCCCAAGCCGCGGCCATGATGGAAAAAGAACTGCTTTACAACATATGGGACCACAAGACAATAAACGACGACAAGGTGGTTCCGGATTTTTTCCCCGTCAACAGGCATATCAATATGCGGGAACTGGATATGGACCGCATCTTGAAAAGGGCCGTTGACTCAAAGGGCAGGAACTTAGGCTACAGCACAAACCATATCATAGAGGATTTAAAAAGGGATTTTCATCTTTTGAAAAAATCCGTGTATTCATATGACGGGGAGGAAACCCGAAGACATATCGATTTTGTGGAGTCTGTACTGGGAGACATCCTCGAGGTGAAGACAACAAATAATTCACTGCTCTGGTTCATGTCGTTCACCGCCCGCGCCGTGAACATAATGGGCCTTGAAAAACTCATGTATTCGATGATGGACTATCCCGATGAGACAAATATGCTTTTCGACTTCATATTGGAGGATTCCCTTGAGTATATTGACTGGCAGGAAAAGGAGAACCTTTTGTGCCTTGACAATGAAAACACAAAAGCGGGGGCCGGGAGCTACGGGTTCACCGACGACCTCCCCACTGAAGAGGCGAAGCGGACCGGCAGGATAACAACCAAGGACATATGGGGCAACATGAACTCACAGGAAAGCGTGGGCATTTCACCCGCCATGTATGAAGAATTTGTCTTTCCTATATATGAAAAAGCCGCCAAAAGATTCGGATTGGTCTATTACGGATGCTGCGAGCCGGTGCATGAAATATGGGACAGCTGTGTAAGCCGCCTTGCAAATCTGAGAAAGGTGTCAATCTCCCCCTGGTGCGATGAAGAATTCATGGGCGGGGCGTTAAGAGGTGGGGATGTCATATATTCCCGCAAGCCAAGCCCCAACTATCTGGGGGTGGGATCCTTTGACGAACAGGCCTTTTCAGCTCATATCGAGAAATCCTTGAGGGCGGCCAAGGGATGCCATATGGAGATACTTTTCAGGGACATATACACTTTGAACGGCGATGTTTCAAAAGCGGGCAAAGCGGTTGAAATAACCAGGGATCTGATAGACAAAATCTGGTAGAGGTCCGCCATATCCATAAATTTGGTATTGAAAAGCATTGACGGCAGAAAGCTGCAGGTATATCATTTAATTAATAAGTCCACTGGATTAATTAACTTAAAAGGCCGTGAACGCATTTATGACAAGCCAGAAAATAATCAAGGAAAACAACATTAAGAGAATATTCAACCTTGTAAGAAAAAACAGGGGCATATCCCGGGCCGAGTTGGCGGGGAGGACCGGGTTGAGCCCCACGACGGTTTCATCCCTGGTCGATGTATTGATGGTTCAGGGCTTAATAGTGGAAAGCGGCCCAGCGGACATATCCACAATCGGAAGAAAGCCGATAATGCTGGAGATAAATCCCGGAGGAGGTCTTTTCGTATGTGTGGACCTCCGGAAAAAAGGCTATAACCTGGGTCTGTTCAATCTGGAAAGCAAAGTGGAAACCGAAGAGTTCATCCCGCTGGGAAATTACGACGAACTCGGCGGTTCGCTTCTAAAAAACATCGACAACATTTTTGACAAATGCGGATATGGGAAAGATAAGATGCTCGGTATCTGCATAGGTGCCCCCGGAATAATAGACAGGGTCAAAAAGCGGATTTTGTCTTCCACGGTGCTTCCCGTGAATGAAAGCAACGATTTCATGGATGTGCTTGAGAGGGCATATCCCGAAATATTCATTGAAGTGGTAAACGAATCAAGTCTTAGCGCATATGCTGAAAAAGAATACATGAAAAGCCCGGACAGGGACAATCTAATATATATAGATATTCACGAGGGGATCGGCGCCGGCATCATAATAAACGGCGACATTTATGAAGGATCCGGTTATCTTGCGGGAGAGTTCGGCCATATATCCGTAGATGTGAACGGACCGGTCTGCGGATGCGGGGCAAGGGGATGCCTGGAGGTCCTGGCCAACATACCCGCGCTTATCAAAGCGGTGGAAAAAACAAAACCGGGAGGGGATTACCCGATTGAAAAGGACGAAAATGAAAAATTCCGGTATATCCGCTCCGAATACCTGTCAAAAAAGAGGTTTTCCGCAGAAATCGAAAAACAGGCGGAGTATGTGGCATATGGCATAAACAACGCAATAAACCTTTTGGATCCGGGGGCGGTCGTAATAGGGGGGACGGCGGGCAGGCTGGGGAAGGATTTTCTGGATGCCGTAATAAGGGTTCAAAAAAAGATAGGTCTGGGTGAGAACAGAAAAACAAAAATACTGCTTTCCGAGTTCAGGGGGAACCCTGTGACGTCGGGAGGGGCGGGATATATTTTAAATTCCATTTTTTAAGGAGACGCTTATGAAAGCCGCAGCGGGGAAAATCAATATCACACCGGAAAACGTAATACCAATGGGTGGGAATGTAAGGCTGGACAACAAGTCCAGGGGGGTCCACGACAATTTGTATTGCAGTGTCCTGATGCTGGATGACGGGAAAACCACGGTCTGCCTCATGGGGTTCGATTTCGTGGGTTTGAAGTATGCCACCTGCAACGAAATCAAGAAAGGGGTATGTGAAAGGACGGGCATACCGGAGGAGAACATAGTGATTTGGGGGACACACACCCACTCCGGACCGGACACGTGCATGAGGATGTATCACGGCATCGAAAACATCATAAACGAATATCTTGAAGAAATTGCAGATAAAGTCGCCACGGAAGCGAGCCGGATATTTGAAAACTTTAAAGAAGTCGAACTGCGCGCAGGAAAAACAGAGGTGCATGACCTAAGCTTCAATAGGAGGCTTGTGAAAAAAGACGGCTCCGTTGTAATGAATTTCGAAAAGTTCGACCCTGACGACATCGTGGGGACTACCGGACCCATAGATCCCGACCTGACGGTTCTTTCCGTTTGGGAAAAGCGGGGTAAAATTTTGGCCGCCCTTGTCAATTTCACACTCCATCCGGCCATACTGGTGGGTTATGAATGGCTCATATCCAGGGATTTCATTGACGGTCTTGATAAACACATGCAAAAGGAATACGGGGAGGACGTCACCGTGCTTTTTGCAAACGGCGCGGAAGGGAACGTCAACCATATAGACTACAGGCATTCGGACAGGCCGCGCGATTTTACTGAAACGGACAGGATTGGAAGGGCCCTTGGCAAACATTCCGTAGAATGTATTGAAAAATCGCAAAAACTGGAAGGGGACATCAGCTATGTATCCCGTATAGAGCATTTTCCATTCAGGGAGATAACAAAACAGGAGAGGGATTGGGCGGACATGGTCATCGAGAGGGACAAGGACAGGGAGGAGGATCTTTTCGACGGGATACCGGACAAGACATATGCGAAAATGATAAAAGGCATGCTTCAAAGACCGGACAAACAATTCGAGACGGTGCTTCAGGGCATGGCAATAGGGAATTATGCGTTTGTGACATTCCCGGGAGAGGTGTACGTGGAGTTCGGTCTTGAAGTCAAAGACAGGTCGCCCTTTGAATATACTATGGTGATAGGTCTGGCAAACAGCCAATCCGGATACATACCCAAAGAAGAGGCGTTTTCCCAGGGAGGATATGAAGTCAGAACGGCCTGGTCGAGCCAGCTCACTTATGATGCGGGGGAACTTCTTGTTGAAAAAACGGACGAAAAAATATTAAAGAAACTGTAAAGGTGCAAAAAAAACGATGAGAATTGCAAAAACAGGGAAAAATGAAAACAAATATCTCCACAGGGACTTTCACGTTTCCATGAATATTTTAATGGAGTACATTCTCGACCGTTACGGGGAAACCGGCTTAAAGGAATACCTGACCCGGTTTGCGAAGGCCTATCACAAACCACTAAAGGTCAGATTGCAAAAAGAAGGGCTGGCCCCGCTGGCTGAATACATGAAAGACATCTATGAAAAAGAGGAATGGAATGTGAAAATCACCATGGATGACAACAGGCTTGAAATCATTCAGCAATCCTGCCCGGGCATAACACAAATAAGGAAGGCGGGTCATGAGCCCGTTAAAGGCTATGTCGAAACATATGAAACAGTTTATCAAACCATATGTGAAGGGACGCCTTTTGAATATGAGCTCATTGATTTTGACGGTATGACGGGTGCCTGCACACAGGTGTTCACAAAGAGGGGGGTATCATGATTTCATGCACACAGTTCATACCCGCCTACAGCGAAGGTTTCAAATATCTGGAAAAAAAGGGCGGCAGGCGCGAGGTTGAGGCTTTCTGGGCTCACC
>CAZWVS010000051.1:0-11895 GCA_964636935.1 uncultured Clostridiaceae bacterium | reverse complement strand
ATGCCGTTAAACGAGGTGGAAAAGTCTGGATAAAGATTTTCCCGCACAAGCCCGTAACAAAGAAGCCCGCGGAAACCCGTATGGGGAGCGGAAAGGGTAGTCCTGAATTCTGGGTGGCGGTTGTGAAACCCGGCAGAATAATGTTTGAAATAGGCGGAGTACCCGAAGCCACTGCAAAGGAAGCCCTGAGGCGCGCAATGCACAAACTTCCTATCAAATGCAGGATAGTGGAAAAAGAAGACAAGGTTGGTGAGGCAAATGAAAGCAAATGAAATAAGGAAGTTATCAACTGAGGAACTGGCAAAGGAACTTAACGAGTTAAAGTCCGAGCTATTCAAACTCAGATTCCAGTTTGCGACGAGCCAGCTCGAAAACCCGATGAAGCTTAAGGATATAAAAAAGGACATTGCAAGAGTCAAGACAGTGATTCGGGAGCGCGAACTAAAATTGGAAAGAAGCAATTAACGGCTTTTGATAGGAGGAAACAGCGGGATGGATAAGAGAAATCTCAGAAAAACCAGGGTAGGCGAAGTAGTAAGCAACAAGATGGATAAAACCATTGTTGTCGCCGTTGCCACCAGCGTTAAACACCCTCTTTATAAGAAAATTTTAAAGAGGACATATAAGCTTAAGGCACATGACGAAAACAATGAATGCAATATAGGCGACAAGGTCAGGGTCATGGAGACAAGACCGTTGAGCAAGGACAAGAGATGGCGCCTTGTTGAAGTCCTGCAAAAAGTGCAGTAATCCGTTTGGAAGGAGGAAACACAAATGATTCAGATGCAATCAGTAATGAAATCAGCTGACAACACAGGGGCAAAAGAGCTAATGTGCATCAAAGTGTTGGGCGGTTCAGGCAGAAAGTATGCCAATATAGGCGATGTTGTGGTATGCAGCGTAAAAAGCGCTTCTCCGGGCGGTACTGCCAAAAAAGGCCAGGTTGTAAGGTGTGTCATAGTCAGGACCAAGAGGGGGATCAGAAGAAAAGACGGATCCTATCTGAGGTTTGACGAAAACGCCGCGGTAATAATAAAGGAAGACCAGGAACCCCTTGGAACCCGTATATTCGGGCCCATAGCCAGGGAGCTCAGGGATAAGAACTACATGAGGATAATATCCCTCGCGCCTGAAGTGCTATAGAAGGGAGGCAGGAAACATTATGAAAAAATTACACGTAAGAGCCGGCGACAACGTAACTGTGTTAACCGGTAAGGACAAAGGAAAAAACGGCAAGGTGATCGAAGTAAACCCCGATAAAGGTACGGTTCTCGTTGAAGGTGTGAACATGGCGACAAAGCATGTCAAACCCACAAGAATGGACCAACAGGGCGGAATCATTCACCAGGAAGCATATCTTAACGCGTCAAATGTGATGCTGATATGCTCCAAATGCAAAAAACCGTCCAGGACTGAAAGAAAAGTAGAGAAAAACGGCCGCAAAGTGCGCGTTTGCAAAAAGTGCGGACAGGTCATTGATGTAATAAAAGAAGCGGCAAAATAAGCCGGAGGGAGGTTGTACCAAATGGCAAGATTGAAAGAAGCCTACAAAGAGAATATAACACCGGCCATGATGGAAAAGTTTAAGTATAAAAACGTAAACGAAGTCCCCAGGCTTGAAAAGATCGTGGTCAACATGGGCGTCGGCGACGCCAAGGAAGACGCTAAGGCGATAGACTCCGCCGTAAAGGACCTTATGACCATAACCGGACAGAGACCGGTTGTGACAACGGCAAAGAAATCCGTAGCGAACTTCAAGCTCAGAGCCGGAATGAAAATAGGATGCAAGGTGACTTTAAGAGGCGAAAGAATGTATGAATTCGTCGACAGGTTCCTAAACATCGCACTTCCCAGGGTCAGGGACTTCAGGGGGGTGTCGGCGGATTCCTTCGACGGAAGGGGAAACTATTCCGTCGGTGTGAGAGAGCAGCTTATTTTCCCGGAAATTGTATATGATGAAGTCGATAAGACAAGAGGAATGAACGTTTGTTTCGTCACCACGGCAAAGACCGACGAAGAAGCCAGGGAATTGCTCAAATATATGGGTATGCCTTTTAGAAAAAGGGCGTAATTAGGAGGTTGTACAGTGGCAAAGAAAGCTATGATATTAAAACAGCAGCGGAAACAGAAATACAAGACCCGCGAATATAACAGATGCAAGATTTGCGGAAGACCCCATGCATACATAAGGAAATTCGGAGTATGCAGGATCTGTTTCAGGGAGCTGGCCTATAAAGGACAGATACCCGGCGTAAGAAAAGCAAGCTGGTAAGGTTTGGGAAGGAGATAACAAAATGCAGATTTCAGATGTAATCGCAGATATGCTTACAAGAATTAGGAACGCAGGTTCCGCCAGGCATGAAACAGTTGACATACCGGCTTCAAACCTAAAAAAAGCAATTGCCGAAATACTGTTGAAGGAAGGCTATGTCAAGGATGTGAAATTCGTTGACGAAGGAGTCCAGGGCGTTATCAGAATCACCTTGAAGTACAATTCCGAAAAAAGGACTGCCATCAAGGGGATTAAAAGAATAAGCAAACCGGGTCTAAGGGTGTTTGCAAAAAAGGACGATATACCGAAGGTGTTGGGCGGACTGGGCACAGCCATCATATCGACATCCCAGGGCGTCATGACGGATAAAGAAGCAAGAAGCACCGGCGTTGGCGGAGAAGTAATGGCCTTTGTCTGGTAGGGAATATTACTTTTTGGTTTCTGAAAAGAGCGAATGCTCGCAATGTTAAGGACAAGAAGGAGGACGAAATGTCGCGTATAGGAAAAATGCCCATACCGATACCCGCAGGGGTCGATGTAAAAATCGGAGACGGAAATGTGGTGACGGTCAAAGGCCCCAAGGGGACCATGACACAGACCTTCAATACAGAGATGGGAATAAAAATAGAAGACGGCCAGGTTGTTGTGGAAAGAAAGGGAGATTCAAAACGCCAGAAAGCGTTCCATGGATTGACCAGAAGCCTTTTAAACAACATGGTGGTAGGTGTCAGCGAAGGTTTTGAGAAGAAACTTGAAATAAACGGCGTAGGATACAGGGCTCAGATGCAGGGCAGCAAGCTTGTGCTCAGCCTCGGATACTCGCATCCGGTTGAAATGGATCCGCCGGAAGGCGTGACAGCGGAAGTCCCGGCTCAAAACCAGATAATTGTAAAAGGTTATGACAAACAGGCTGTAGGGGAATTCGCAGCGAAGGTCCGGTCGATGAGAAAACCGGAACCGTATCTCGGCAAAGGTGTCAAATACGCCGACGAGAGAATAAGGCGCAAAGAAGGCAAGACCGGCGCTTAATGAGAGGAGTGTAGCAATATGATAAAGAAAACCGATAGAAACAAACTCAGGCATAATAAGCATATGAGGATTAGAAACAAGATATCCGGCACTCCCGAAAGGCCGAGGCTGAATGTATATAAGAGCAATAAGAACATATACGCCCAGGTCATAGACGACACAGTCGGCAACACGCTTGTCTCGGCCACCAGCCTGGATTCCGCCATCAAAGACGATGTCGAACATGGCGGAAATGTGGATGCGGCCGTAAAAGTAGGTAAACTCATAGCGCAAAGGGCGGTTGAAAAGGGAATCAAGGAAGTCGTATTCGACCGCGGTGGATATATTTACCATGGAAGAGTCAAGGCGCTGGCCGATGCGGCCAGATCCGAAGGGCTGGAGTTTTAAACAAGGGAGGATAGTGTTTTGCAGCACAATAAAGTAAATACAGGCGAATTAAAAGAAAAAGTGGTAAAAATCGGTCGTGTCACCAAGGTTGTTAAAGGTGGCAGAAACTTCCGTTTCAGTGCTCTTGTCGTCGTAGGTGACGAAAACGGCAATGTGGGCGCCGGTATGGGAAAAGCCGTGGAAATACCCGATGCCATCCGCAAGGGAATCGAAGATGCGAAAAAGAATATGATCAGGGTTCCGATAATCGACACTACACTGCCTCACGAAGTAGTCGGGCGATTCGGAGCAGCCAAAGTTCTTATAAAGCCGGCTAAACCCGGTACCGGAGTCATAGCGGGAGGCCCTGTAAGGGCGGTCCTGGAACTGGCAGGGGTAAAGGATGTAAGGGCTAAGCGTCTCGGGTCAAATAATTCAATCAACATAGTCAAGGCCACGATTGAAGGCCTTATGAGAATGAGAACCGTGGAAGAAGTGGCAAAAGACAGGGGCATCCCTGTAGACCAGGTTATAGGATAGGAGGGTTCACAGTGGCAAAGAAAAAGACGAAGACTTCAAAAATAGCTTTAAAGAAAAGCACCATCGGTGCGCTGCAAAGCCATAAGGCTACTGTAGAAGCCCTTGGACTTAGAAAAATAGGACAATGTGTGGAAAAGACGGACACCCCCCAGATCAGGGGAATGGTGGAGAAGGTCTCGCATCTTGTTTCAGTTGAAGAATAAAAGGAGGACGGCAGAATGAAACTTAATGAATTGAAGCCGGCTGCCGGCTCTAAAAAGACAGCCAAAAGAAAAGGGCGCGGCCATGCAACAGGTAACGGTAAAACAGCAGGCAGAGGCCATGACGGTCAGAACTCGCGTTCGGGCGGAGGCGTCCGTGTAGGGTTCGAAGGCGGCCAGATGCCCCTTTACAGAAGAATCCCAAAAAGAGGATTCAATAATAAAAGGTTCGCAAAGCAATTTGCCGAAGTCAATGTGGAATCGCTGAACTCCTTTAGGAAAGGTTCAATCATTGACGGACAGAAAATGCTTGAAGCCGGATTGATCAGCGACCTAAAAGATGGTGTCGTTGTTCTCGGCAATGGGGAACTCACTAAGAATTTCACTGTTAAAGCTGCAAGATTTTCCAAATCCGCAGCCGAAAAAATAGAAGCGGCAGGCGGAAAGGTTGAGGTGGTGTAAATGTTTGAGACCATCAAGAACGCTTGGAAGATAGGAGACCTGAAGAAAAAACTGCTGGTTACGGTGGGATTGCTTCTCGTATACAGATTAGGCAGCCATCTTCCTGTTCCCGGTCTTATAACAGAAGCATTTGAAGCAATGACCGAAGGGAACCAGCTGTTTGGTTTCATGGACACATTTTCGGGAGGCGCGTTCAGCAGGGCTTCGCTTTTTGCGATGAACATAACCCCGTACATCAATGCGTCGATCATAATGAACCTTCTGACTGTTGCGATTCCCGCGCTGGAGCGCATGCAAAAAGAAGGGACAGAGGGAAGAAAGAAGATTCAGCAGATAGTGCGTTACCTGGCTGTGTCACTTGGATTTTTCCAGGCGGCAATGTTGTTCATAAGCCTGAAAAACGCAAACGCCATATACGATGGAGGCACGGTTGTTTCGTTTTTCCTGATAACCCTTTCCTTCACAGCCGGGACCGCGTTCATAATGTGGCTTGGTGAGAATATAACGGAATACGGCATAGGAAACGGGATATCGCTCATAATCTTCGCCGGAATACTTGCAAGGACACCTCAGGGTGTTGCGCAGATCTGGTACTATTATGAAGGCGGACTGTTAGGTCAGGGAATCGGTGGAATCCTTGCGATGGCAGGGATATTCGCGGTATTCGTAGTGTCGATTGTCGGAGTCGTTTATGTGACCCAGGCGGAAAGACGCATACCCGTCCAATACGCCAAAAGGGTTGTCGGAAGAAAAATGTACGGCGGGCAGAGCACGCATCTGCCCATGAAGGTGAACATGGCGGGTGTCATACCCATCATATTCGCAACATCGATCACAACCCTTCCTTCAATCATCATAGGCCTTGCGGCGCCCGACACGGAAAACAAGATCCTGCTGGCCATGCAGAATCAGGGCGGAGTGGTACACATGACAATAATGGCGCTGCTTATAATATTCTTCACGTTCTTCTATACCATAATACAGTTCAACCCTGTAGAGGTTGCAAACAACATGAAGAAGAACGGCGGGTTCATACCGGGCATAAGACCGGGGAAGCCGACGGCGGATTATATAGCAAAAGTGTTGAACAGGATCACATGGTTCGGAGGGGTGTTCCTTGCGGCTGTCGCTGTTTTCCCGCAGGTGTTCGGAGTCATATTCGATATAAACATCTGGTTCGGAGGAACTGCGCTGTTGATCGTGGTAGGTGTTGCGCTTGACACGGTGAAGCAGATAGAGTCGCAGATGCTGATGAGGCATTACAAGGGATTTTTGGACTGATGGAAGCAAAAGAGACTGGCAGGTTGTAAAGTGATTATTATAATGCTGGGGGCGCCGGGAAGCGGCAAAGGCACACAGGCCGCAAAGATATCCGAAAAATACTCGATACCCAGGATATCGACCGGAGACATATTCAGAAAGAATATAAAAGAAGGAACACAACTTGGTGTAAAAGCCAAAGAGTACATTGATAAAGGGTTGCTCGTGCCGGATGAAGTGACCGACGGAATAGTGAAAAGCAGGATCGTGGAAAAGGACTGCGAAGACGGGTTCATACTGGATGGTTATCCGAGAACCGTCGCACAGGCCAAAAGCCTGGAAAGCATGCTTGACGAAATAGACAGGAAAGTCGACATTGCGTTGAACATAGCCGTTCCCGATGAAGAAGTCATACATAGGCTTTCGGGACGAAGGGTCTGCCCGCGCGGCCATACCTACCATGTGGATTACAACCCCCCGGAAAAGGAAGGGGTATGTGATAAATGCGGCAAGGAGCTGCACATGCGCGACGACGACAGACCGGAAACCGTGAAGCAGAGGCTGGATGAATACCACGAAAAATCCAGCCCGCTGATAAAATTTTACCGTGAAACCGGCGTACTGACAGAGGTTGACGGAAGACCCGCCCCGGACAGGGTGGAAGAGTCGGTCGACACAGTGCTCGAAGAGCGGGGATACCCTCCCGGAGGTGAAAAAAGTGGATATTAATCCCGGACATATGGTGGTTTCAAAAGCCGGAAGGGATAAAGGGAAAAAATTCATAGTGCTGTCTGTTTGCGATGAAGACGGTTATGTAAATATAGCGGATGGAAACCTCAGGAAGGTTGATAATCCGAAAAGGAAGAAGCTCAAACATCTTGAGCCCACGGGAATAGAGATAGAGAAGCTGGCTTTAAAACTAAAGGAAGGCCGGCCCCTGCAGAATTCCGAAGTGCAAAAGGCGATCAGGATGATTGAACCGGATGAGAAGCATTTAAAGGAGGAATAGCTTTGGCTAAGGACGTAATAGAAGTTGAAGGTGTCGTGAAGGAAGCTTTACCAAATGCTTTGTTCAGAGTCGAACTGCCCAACAAGCATGTGATTCTGGCACATATTTCCGGTAAGCTGAGAATGCATTACATCAGGATTTTGCCGGGAGACAGGGTGAAGGTTGAAATGTCGCCATACGACCTGACAAAAGGAAGAATAACCTGGAGAGGAAGATAAGGAGTTTTTAAAATGAAAGTAAGACCGTCAGTAAAAAAGATTTGCGATAAATGTAAGATCATCAAAAGAAAAGGCAAAGTGCTTGTGATTTGCGAAAACCCCAGACACAAGCAAAGACAGGGATAGGAATTTCCATTCCCCGATGTGTAGCGGCTGCATAGCGAGGCTATGTTCGCAGACGGGATAGGAAGATACCATGGAGTGTGAATTAAACGGAGGTAAGTGATTAATGGCTCGTATTGCCGGGGTGGATTTACCCAGAGAAAAAAGAGTTGAGATAGGTTTGACGTATATCTACGGAATCGGAAGAACCACTTCTCAGAAAATATTGGAAAAAACAGGCGTCAATCCTGACACAAAGGTCAAAGACCTTACTGAAAGTGAAGTCTCGGACCTGAGGGATGCCATCGAAAACAGTTACAGGGTTGAGGGTGACCTCAGAAGAGAGACATCCCTTAACATCAAAAGACTTGTCGAGATCGGCAGCTACAGAGGTAGGAGGCACAGACAGGGTCTGCCTGTCAGAGGCCAGAATACCAAAAACAATGCCAGGACTAGAAAAGGTCCCGGAAAAAGAACCGTGGGCGGGAAGAAGAAATAGGAGGATTTACGGATAATGGCACCTAAAAGATCCAGAAGAAGAAAAGAAAAGAAGAATATAGAAAACGGCGCAGCCCATATTCGTTCAAGCTTCAATAACACGATAGTGACGATAACGGATACAAAGGGCAATACATTGTCATGGGCAAGCTCGGGGGGCCTTGGTTTTAGAGGTTCTAGAAAAAACACCCCCTACGCTGCGCAGGTGGCTTCTGAAACTGCGGCAAAAGCAGCTATGGAACACGGCTTGAAAACCGTGGAAGTATATGTCAAAGGTCCGGGATCGGGACGTGAAGCGGCAATCAGGGCATTGCAGACGGCGGGTCTGGAGATAACTCTTATTAAAGATGTTACCCCGATACCGCACAACGGATGCAGACCGCCAAAAAGAAGAAGAGTGTAATACGGAGGTGTATTGATAAATGGCAAGATATACGGATGCTGTCTGCAAGCTGTGCAGAAGGGAAGGCACCAAGCTGTTCCTAAAAGGGGACAGATGTTATACGGATAAATGCGCTATGATCAGAAGGCCCTATTCACCGGGTCAGCACGGTCAGAGAAGAAAAAAGATGAGCGAGTATGGATTACAGCTCAGGGAAAAGCAAAAAGCCAGAAGATATTACGGAATACTGGAATCACAGTTCCGCAAATATTTCGACATGGCTAACAGGAAACAGGGAGTTACGGGTGAAAATCTGCTTGCTATACTTGAAAGCAGACTTGACAACGTGGTATACAGGCTGGGTCTTGGCAACTCGAGGGCTGAAGCCAGACAACTTGTACTGCACGGACATTTCACCGTCAACGGAAGAAGAGTCAACATACCTTCCTTCTTAGTCAAAGCCGGTGATGTTATTGCTGTAGCGGAAAAAAGCAAAAGTTCAGCCAAGTTCAAAGAACTGATTGAACTCAGCGCAAGCAAAAACATACCGTCGTTCCTTGAATACAATGTTGACAAGCTTGAAGCTAAAGTGGTCGGCGAATGCGCAAGGGAAGAAGTCGGAATACCTTTGGAAGAGCACCTTATCGTAGAGCTCTACTCAAAGTAATATAAAGACCGACACCCGGCCATTACAGGATCATGAAAGACAAAGGAGGGTATTGAATTGATAGAAATAGAAAAACCAAGAGTTGAGTGCGTAGAAAAAAATGATGAGGACACCTACGGCAAATTCATAGTGGAGCCCCTTGAAAGGGGATACGGAATCACGCTTGGAAACTCGCTGAGAAGGATACTGCTTTCTTCACTGCCGGGAGCGGCTGTCACAAATATAAAAATTGACGGAGTGCTTCATGAGTTTTCAACCGTTGAAGGCATAGTCGAGGATGTAACCGAGCTCATACTAAACATCAAGGAGATCAGACTCAAACTGCACTCGGACGAACCCAAGACCATATATATTAATGCAGAAGGGGAAGGCGAAATAACAGCAGGGGACATCCAGACCGATGCCGACTGCGAAATACTCAACCCCGAACTGCACATAGCCACCCTCAACGGCAGCGCCCCCTTCTACATGGAGCTTATTGTCAACAAGGGAAGGGGATATGATTCCTCGGAAAAAAACAAGCGCGAAGATGACACTGTTATCGGGGAGATTCCCGTGGATTCCATATATACGCCGGTAAAAAGGGTCGTATATAAAGTTGAAGACACACGTGTGGGACAGGTGACCGACTATGACAAGCTGATACTTGAAGTCTTTACAGACGGAAGCATCACGCCTGAAGAGGCCGTAAGCCTTTCAGCGAAAATCATAAGCGAGCATCTCAGCCTGTTCATAGAGCTCTCTGAAAAGGCCATAGACACTGAAATAATGGTTGAAAAGGAAAGCAATGAAAAGGTGAAGGTTCTCGAAATGCAAATCGAAGAGCTTGACCTGTCGGTGCGTTCATACAACTGCCTGAAAAGGGCGAACATAAACACAGTCGAAGACCTTACAAACAAAACCGAAGAAGAGATGATGAAAGTAAGGAACCTTGGTAAGAAGTCCCTTGAGGAAGTAAGCAACAAGCTGCATGCAATGGGATTTTCTTTCGCAAGTGATGAAGAATAACAAAAAGGAGATTTGGAACAATGCCATCACACAGAAAATTAGGAAGGCCCACTGATCAGCGACTGGCTATACTCAGGAACCTTGTTACAGCTTTTTTCCAAAACGGCAGGATAGAGACTACAGAAAAAAGGGCCATGGAAGTCAAGAAAATAGTTGACTCCCTTATAAGCAAGGCCGTCAAGGAATGCGATAACTATACATCGAGACAGATAAAGGTGACCAAAGCCAAGATCGACAACAAGGGTAAAAAAGTAACCGTGTCCAAGGAAAGCAGGAACGGCAAGAAATACGATGTCGTCGAAAGGGAGACCACTACTGAAATGGTTCCCGTAGACAGCCCGTCCAGACTTGCCGCCCGCAGGGCAGCCATGAAATGGATAAATAAAGTTGAAGGCGAAAAAGTCACAAACAAGCTGTTTGATGAAATCGCCCCCAAATACAAGGACAGAAAAGGCGGATACACGAGGATTTACAAAATCGGACCCCGGAGAGGGGACGCCGCTGAAATGGCCGTATTGGAACTCGTATAAAACCAAAACCCTCGCAAGAGGGTTTTTTTCTGTCTAAAACTCCAAACCCCGCCGGAAATCGGAGGATTGCCTGTGCGTATATACGCAATTGCTGATATAATTCTAGGTAGTAATTTTGTAAAGAGGAAAAGGCTTGGCTGATATCATAATCAAAACCCTTGACGCGGGATATACATATCAAAACCATGACAGTGTTGTGACGGCTGTGGACGGAGTGAGCGTAAATGTAACCAGAGGTGAATTCATAGCTGTTCTGGGACGCAACGGCTCCGGAAAATCAACATTCGCAAGACTGCTCAACTCCCTGATGCTTCCGGACAGGGGCAAGGTGATAGTGCTGGGGATGGATTCCCTGGACGAGGAAAACACCTGGAACATCCGCAAAAACGTGGGCATGATATTTCAAAACCCCGACAATCAAATCGTTGGAACCACCGTAACCGAGGACGTCGCATTCGGTCCGGAAAATCTGGGTATAGAACCCCATATGATCGTAAAAAGGGTGGAAACCGCCCTGATGGACATCGGCATACACGATTTAAGGGAGAGGGCGCCGTACACGCTTTCCGGCGGGCAGAAACAAAAAGTGGCGATAGCCGGTGTTTTGGCGATGAAACCCACATGCATAATACTGGACGAATCGACTTCCATGCTCGACCCCGTAGGAAGACGGGAAGTGCTTGAAACCATTAAAAAGCTGAATAAAGATGAGAAGATAACCATAATACATATAACCCACCACATGGACGAGGCGTGTCTTGCAGACAGGGTTTTTATTTTCAACGACGGCAAAGTCGTGTCCGACGGCACACCCGAAGAAGTTTTCAGCGACGTTGAAAAAATAGAAAGCATGGGACTTGACGTTCCCCAGGTCACAAGGCTTATGTACAACCTAAAAAAAACGGGCGTGGTCGATGACGCAGGCGTGATCACCATAGAAGAAGCCGCAAAAAGACTGGGGGCGCTCCTTGGATAAGATAATAGACATAAATAACATCAGTCATACATATATGAAGGGCGGCCCTCTGGAAAAAAAGGCTCTGATAGATGTATCCCTGGAAATACAAAGGGGAGAGTTCGCCGCAATCATCGGTCATACCGGTTCGGGCAAATCGACCCTGATACAACATTTCAACGGTTTGTTAAAACCCGATTCGGGAACAATCCGGGTTGCCGGGATGGACGGCAAGGGAAAAGAACTGAAGGATCTCAGGAAAAAAGTCGGTATAGTGTTCCAATATCCCGAACATCAGCTTTTTGAAGAGACGGTATACAAGGACATAGAATTCGGTTTAATCAGACAGGGTATAGAAGCGGAGGAAAGAAAAAGACGGGTTTTGGAAACCGCATCC
>CAZWVS010000050.1:0-11935 GCA_964636935.1 uncultured Clostridiaceae bacterium | reverse complement strand
ATCAGGCGGCATTTTGCAAAATGCGAAACAAATGGGGATCGATTTGAAAAATGTGGGAAAAATTGCAATCAGCCACGGGCACTACGACCACGCCGGAGGGATAAGGCCTATGGTTGAAAGCGGTTTTTCCCGTTTCGGCTTATATGTCTCGAAAGGGTTTTTCAACCCCAAGTTTTCGACAAGAGAAGCCATTCCGCGGTATAACGGTGTCGATTTCGACATTCAATATCTTGAGGAAAAGGGGATTCGGACTAAAATCATTTCAGAAGATAGATATAAGATGGCGGAGGGGATTTATCTGATAAGCGGTTTCAATGGGCCGCGTGCGGTTGAAGCCAATCCGGTCTTCAAGGTTGAAAAAGAAGGCAGGCTTGAAATAGATGATTTTTCCGATGAAACAGCAATGGTTTTGGAAGGGAAAGACAGCGTGGTCGTTTTGTCGGGTTGCGCACATCCTGGCATAGAATGCATGATTGATAAAATTTACGAATTGTTTGAAAAACCGATTGAAGCGGTCCTGGGCGGAACCCATTTAAATGGTGCTTCTCAAAAACGCCTTGAGGAGGCCGCCGCATACTTTGAAAACTCTGACATTGCACATTTCGGATTCTCCCACTGTACGGGTGAAGAGGCCGCCCGGTTCCTAAAAGAAAGACTGGGGGACAGGTTTTTGGAAAACCATACAGGTGACAGGTATATTTTGGAATAATAATCGCTGAATGATTTCAGCTCTTTTACTTTGGCAGAGGCTCGTATATAATTATTCCCATGAACAAAGACAAAAGCGGCGTAATGGCCGAATACTTCAATATTGACAGCGAACTTATCGAAATGGCTGAAAAAGCGGAAGCCCAATGCTGCGATGTTTTCAAAGCAATTGAAAAGACCGCGGAATACAATCAATGTAAAGTTATAAGCGCATTTCAAAACAACAGGGTGAGTGAAACGCATTTCATACCCACGACGGGGTATGGATACGGAGACAGGGGGAGGGACGCCCTGGATTCCGTGTATGCCGAAATTTTCGGAGCCGAAGACGCAATTGTCAGGCAATCAATAGCCAGCGGGACTGTGGCCATAGTGACGATGATGTTCGCAAACCTCAGACCGGGGGAAGAGATTATCTTTGCCACAGGTAAGCCCTATGATACTTTGAGGGACGCGGTAGGCATACGAAGCGGGGCATCGGGTTCGATGTCGGATTACGGAATAACCCATAAGATAATGCCTCTTAACAAAGGGGCGATTGATATCGAAGGTGTTGTGAATTCGATCACGGAAAAAACCAGGATGGTTTTCTTGCAAAGATCCAGGGGCTATGACTGGCGGCCTTCCGTTATGATTGACGATGCCGATGAGGTTTTTAAAGCAGTGAAGGCCGTGGATGGAAACATAATAACGGCTGTCGACAACTGCTACGGTGAATTCGTGGAAACGCTTGAACCGGGCGCGGTGGGGGCGGACCTGGTTGCGGGCTCCCTCATAAAAAACCCCGGCGGGGGACTGTGCCCTTCCGGAGGCTATATATGCGGCAGAAGGGATCTTATAGAAAACTGCGCGTCCAGGATATACTCGCCGGGTCTTTCGAAAGAAGTGGGTTCCAGCCCGTCGGGACACCGCCTCATGTTTCAAGGGCTTTTCATGGCCCCGCACATTGTCGGGGAGAGTCTGAAGGGCGCGGCTTTTGCATCTGCGCTCATGCAAAAGGCGGGATACGGTGTTTCGCCGCTGTACGATGAGAAAAGAGGGGACATAATACAACTGATCAAGTTCAAGACGGAGGCGGAGCTTATAGCTTTCTGTGAAGGGGTCCAAAAGGCGTCCCCCGTTGATTCGAATGTGAAACCCGTGCCATGGGACATGCCCGGGTATTCGGACAAGGTGATTATGGCGGCTGGGACATTCGTGCAGGGGGCATCGATAGAATTCAGCGCCGATGCGCCCGTGACTGCGCCCTATACCGCATATATGCAGGGAGGACTGGTGTACAGCCAGGTGAAACTGGGGATAATGCTTGCATTGCAATCGATTGAAAATAATGAGATAATCAAATAGAGCCCTTGTATCCGCGCTGCGGAAAACGGGACACACTAAAGATACAGCCTGCCGTGTGGAGGAAAAGATGTCTGACAGGAAATCCGGAAAAACGGATCTGACCAAACTAAGAAAAAGAAAGAGGATGCGCAAGTTTATTTATTTTACGCTGTTGACTTTTATTTTTCTTTATATACCGATCGTCCTGCTTGCATCCGGAGGCGCAAGAGCGGATATTTCCGTCATCGGGAACGGCGTCATAAGCGATTACATGTTTTCAGAAGGTCTGGTCATAAGGGATGAGCAGTACATATATCTTCCCTTTGAAGGGGTTTTCACCAAAGAGGCGGCCGAAGGTGAAAGGGTGCCTTCAGGCTATAAGGCGGCCACGGTTGTGGACGAGGCGTACGCGGTTAAATTCATTGAAATGGAACGGCTGGGCAGGGAGATACTCGAACGGAAAAAAAGCAATAGCGAGGGCAGCGGGATTTTTACAAGGGATCTCAGGCTGATAGAGGAGAGGATATCCGAATGCATAGGTTCCATAGCCTCGATTACAAACGAGGGCAGCCTCAGGGGTGTGGAGGAGATACTGTCCAAGGTTAAGGAATTTTCCGTTGGCAGGGATGAAATAATAACGGGCAGCGCGCCAGCCGACACCTATACGGAAGACCTTGTAGAGCAATACGAAGTGTTGAGAAAAAGCATTTCGGACAAGATGCATGAGATATACACAGTGGAACCGGGCTACATATCATATGAAGTGGACGGGCTTGAAACGGTGCTGACACCGGAAATCGCAAGCAAATTCACGGTCGGGGAAATGCAGTCTGCGATAAAAGAACCGGGAAAACTGGCGGTTGAGGATAAAAAGGCTGCCGCAAGGCTGATAAAGGGGAACTCGTATATGCTTGCTTTCATATTTGACGACAAGCAGGTTGAAAAGCTAAAGGCCAGGGGAAGCGCCAAAATTGAAATAGAGGGGTTGGATATCACCGTTTCGGCTAAAAATATTGAATTCGGAGAGTCCGAAGGCGGGAAGACATGTGTGTATTTTGAAATAAACGAAAAGCTGGGCGAGCTGGCCTCTGTAAGGAAGATAAATGTCAAAGTGGTGTTTTACGAATATAAAGGGCTGATGGTACCGATAAAAAGCCTGGTCAACATGGATGCATATCCCATAAGGAAGGTGGAGCTCGCCAAGGTGCAGGACAACTGGATACATTTCATAGAAGTTGACGTGGTTGCGAAAAACAACACATATGCAATCATAGAAAGCCCGGATAATGAAATATCGCTTTATGACAGTTATGCGACAAAACCGGACAATTTGACGGAAGGGCAGGTGGTGAGATGAAACCCGGCATAGGTGAAAACATAGCGGGTGTAAGAAAAGATATAGAGCAGGCATGCAGGGTTTCTGGAAGGGATCCGGCCGCGGTGATGCTGGTGACGGTCACCAAGACAGTGGGCCTTTTGGAAATGAAACAGGCTTTGGAGCACGGATGCAGGGATTTCGGGGAAAACAGGGTGAATGATTTTCTCGAAAAGTACGAATATCTGGGAAATGAAGCCGATTTCCACATGATAGGACACCTTCAGACCAATAAGGTCAAGCAGATTGTCGGGAAAACCAAACTTATTCATTCCGTGGACAGCCTGCATCTTCTGGAGGAAATTGAAAAACGGGCAACAGCCGCAGATGTCATCCAGGATGTGCTCATTCAACTCGACATAGCCGGGGAGGAAAGCAAGTTCGGAGCCGGAATTGATCAGGCAAAGCTGATGATGGAGGAAAATGAAAAAAACGGGCATGTCAAGATAAAAGGGCTTATGACCATGGCCCCATATGAGGAGGATCCCGAAAAAGCAAGATGGGTATTTAGAAAACTGAGGGATGTTCTGGTTGACATGGGTCGAAAAACATTTTACAATACTATTATGAAGTATACTTCAATGGGGATGAGCAATGATTTTAAAGTCGCTGTTGAAGAGGGGGCCGACATCGTAAGAGTGGGTTCGCGCATATTTCATGGTTTTACGAAGGATAAGGGAAACTAATTTACACAAGAAAAAGGAGGCGGACCAATGGCTAACTTCCTGGACAAAATGTTAAACATGGTAGGATGGTCGGAACCGGAAGAAGAAGTAACAGAAGATATTTTCGAAAGCCCAGTCAAATCTTCAGAAAAAAAACAAACAGCCGGAAAGGTGGTAAGCATGGGCAGAAATGCCGTAAGCACCATGAATATCCTGTTCCCGGAGAGTTTTGACGAAGCGCGCGATATATGCGAATGCATAAGGGCCAACCAAGCGGTTATCGTTAATCTCGAAAACATCAAGAGGGACCTGGCGCAAAGAATCGTAGATTTCATCAGCGGGTCGGTTTATTCGCTGGACGGAGGGATAAAGAAAATATCCGCCGGTATATTCGTTGTCACCCCCAACTCATTTGTTGTTGAGGAAAACAAGACAGGCACCGATGTAAAACAGGAGATTGAAGACAGGTCAGTGCTTCCCTGGACAAATTAAAAACAAGGAAAACTACTGAATGTCATTATTCTTAAGAGCGGTCTATTATCTGCTTGAAGCAATTTCATACATGCTGATAGCCAGGATACTTTTGTCTTGGTTTCCGCGCGTAAGGCAAAGCAGGTTCTATGCCGTGCTTTTTCAACTGACCGAGCCGCTGCTGGCACCAGTGAGGAATCTTCTCGCAAGAACCAGGGCGGGCGCCATGCCCATAGACTTCTCGGTCATAATAGTGTATTTGATCATTGCATTGCTGCAGATGTTCCTGGTTCAATTCATATAGGATTCCCCATTTGAAGGATATTCCGGGGGCGACATGTCATTTGATGAAGACGAGACAATACGGGGCTTAAAAAAAATGTTAAAAAGCCCCTTTTTTGGTGTATAATATAAATAAAGGTCAGGGAAAGTCAGACGCGGGAGGCGATAAGCAGGAAATGAAATACAAGGATTATTATAAAATACTCGGTGTCGATAAGAACGCCGACGAGGCTGAAATTAAAAAAGCCTATCGCCGTCTTGCAAAAAAACATCATCCCGACACAAATAAGGACAAGGGTTCGGATGAAAAATTCAAGGAAATCAGCGAAGCCTACGAAGTGCTTTCAGACAAGAATAAAAGAAGCAAATACGACAGGTTCGGAAACAACTACAACTATGAAAACAACACCAATTTCGACCCCTCCCAATTCGGTTTCGACAACAACCGCGCACAAGGCGGGCAAAGGACACATAGCGGATTTTCGGATTTCTTCGATATGTTCTTCTCCGACGGGTTTGACATAAATGAAGTTTTCGGCGGCCGGGGAGGCAGAAGGCAGACGGGCGCCGTCAAGGGTCGGGATTTTGAAAGCGAGATAACCATCGGCCTGGCTGAAGGCATCAACGGGGGGACCAAGGCCGTCATGCTCGACGGGAAAAGGGTGAACATAAAAATACCGCAGGGGATACGCGACGGACAAAGGATAAAACTCAAAGGCCAGGGGGAGAAGAGACAGGGTGCAAAGCCCGGTGATTTGTACTTGAAAATAAATATAAAACCCGAAAGGGGATACACGCTTGACGGAGCGGACATTGAAAGAAAAGTGGATGTACATCCCTGGGATGCGTATTTCGGCGCTGAAAAGAATATCAGGGTTTTCAATTCGAGCATCAAGGTGAACATACCGGCCGGAATCAAGGGCGGGGGAAGGATAAAGATTCCAGGCAAGGGATACTTCAACGAAAAAGGCGGAAGGGGTGACCTTTATCTTAGAATCAACATAATAAACCCCGGAAAACTGGATTCCGAATCGGAAAAGCTTTTCAAGGAGCTGCAGGAAAAAAATAAATAACCCGACATAGTGTTGTATATGAAGCCTCTTGCGTTTAAAATGATGTAGGGGGATTTTTTTATGAAAAGAAGAGACAGGGTTTTAAAGGCATTGAATTTTGAGCAGACGGACCGCGTACCCATGGACCTGGGAGGGATGAGGTCTTCGTCCATAAGTTGCTTCAAATACAGCGAATTGAGGAATTATCTGGGGTTGGAGCCGAGGCTGCCCCTCATTTACGACGATTACCAGATGCTCGCCATACCCGAAAAAGACGTGCTTGACAGCCTGGATTGCGATGTTGTCTTTTACGACGGCAAATACAGCAACGCTTTTGACGAAAGGCAGAAATTCAAATATTACGATTTCAACGGCAGGCTTGAGGCCATGGTTGAAAATCCTGATTCATACAAGGTTGTTGAAAACGGGACCATTATAAAAGACGGCAAATCCATGCCTTCGGGTTCAACGGTGTTCGACGACCCCCACGGCGGAAACGCTTTCGACCTGGACAATGTGTACAAAGAACCGCTTGACGAAGTGAAGCGAAACCTGGAATCAAAGCGTTTGTCTGAGAGGGAAATCGAAGAGCTTGCAATCGGCTGCCGGAAAATACGGGAGACGACGGACCGGGCGATATTTCTAAACGGGTTCGAGCTGCCCCTGGCATTCCCCGGAGGCATAGCCAACGGAACCATGCTTTGTCTGCTTGAACCCGGTTACATGAAGGACTACCATGAGATCAAGGCCGGATTTTGCGCCTCGCAAATGGAAAAAGTGATTGAAGCCACAAAGGAAAATATTGATATCGTCCTAACGGGCAATCAGGATCTTGGAACGCAGAACACTACGATAGTCTCGCCGGATATTGTCCGTGAAATATATATGCCATACTTTAAAACCGTCAATGACGCAGTGCATGGTGCGACGGACAGCGTCAAAACGTTTCTCCATTCCTGCGGGGCGATCTATGACATAATTGAAGATGTCATAGGAGCCGGCTTTGACATATTGAATCCCGTTCAGTGGACCGCAGGAGGACATTCATACAGGGAATGGAAAGACAAAGCCCGTAAAAGAATCACCCTTTGGGGGGGCGGGGCCAACAGCCAACACACCCTTCCCCGCGGAACTTTGGATGAAATAAGGAAACAGGTCGCAGAAGTTGTGAAGTATATGAAGGAAGACGGCGGATTTATTTTTTGCAATATTCATAATCTGACCGCCGAAGTCGGACCTGAAAAAATCAAGGCGCTTTACGATACGGCGGCAAAATCATAAAGAGAATTAACCCGCCGGGTTAAATATAAAGGTTTATTTAACCTGCCGGTCCATTGTAAAAAGCATTCAAAGGCATATCATTTATTAATGGACATATTCCGTTTCAACGGCAGGCCGATGCTTTTGTTTGCCGTTTCAACCATATGTGGGATATATGCGGCAACCGGGGAGAATCCGTTGATTGCGCTATTTGTCGCAGGCGGAGTGATCACTGCGGCTTTATTTACCAAGACATGGCATCCGTACATAATTGCGGCCGCCCTCCTCGTATTGATATTCTTTGCTTACGGTGAAATCATAGAAAAAACGATGGACGTCAAGTATGGCGAATTTGACGGTGTGAAATGCACCCTGCGGGGCAGGATCGCAGCAGTGGGCCCGAAAACAAATGATTATACAATTCTATATATAAAAACCGGCGGAATGTTTTCCGGCGGGAAAGTCAAACTGTACATTTTCGACGGCGGGACACAATACCTAAGGGGTGAAACCATAAGTGCCGTGGGAACCCTCCATAAACCTGAAAAGGCTACGAACCCTGCCGGTTATGACGAAAGAAAAGCGATGTATGCGGACGGTGCGGCCGCAAAGCTGTATGCTGGAGAAAAGGAATGTGAAAAAACAGGGAGATATGTCCCGTTGTATGTATTCGGGTTTTTATCCGACCACATAACCCGGACCTGTACCGGGCTTTTGGGAAAAGGGGAAGGCGGGGTGCTGGCGGGGATGCTCGTGGGCGACAGGAGCGGACTTGACAGGCGTACGGAGGATAATTACCGCGATAGCGGTTTATCCCATACGATGGCTGTTTCAGGTGCCCACGTGGCATGTCTGCTCGCCCCCCTGTTTTTCATATTTAAGAAAGCCGGATGGGAAAAGAGGAAATTTTACCCCTTGCTTTTATTTCTTCTCCTGTTTTTTGCATTGCTCACGGGATTGAAGCCCTCGGTTTCAAGAGCTTGCATTACAGCCGGTGTGATGTTATTGGCGGGGATGACGGACAATGACATCGAGCCTGTGAACAGCCTGTCCTTTTCCTGCTTGATATTGGTGACAATGAACCCCTTTGCGATTTATGACGCCGGGTTCATACTCTCGTTCACATGCGTTCTGTCCATATTGTTTTTTCACAGGTCTGTTCAGAGATTTTTGGGGAGGGGGAAGGTATCCGCGCTTATCGCGATTTCCGTTTCGGTGCAAGCGGGCATATGGCCCGTATGCGCAAAACTGTTTCACACCGTGCAGTTGATGTCGGTTGCGGCAAATATCATTATCTTCCCCGTCAGGGCCGTACTCAGCGTATGCGGATGGGTAATGTATTTGACAAGCCTGATATCACCCTTTGCCGCTTTCTTGATTTCTAAGCCGGTATCCATAATGATTCGCAGCGTCTCTTCAACCGCCGAAATATTTTCATCGACGGATTTTTCTGTAATCAATATTCCGAGGCTCCCCGCATTGATGGTCTTTTTATATTTTGTTGCTGTTTTTGGGTTTTTATATTTCAAACGGAGAGGATTTGTTGCATCCGCCGGTATCCTGGCGATCCTGATTTCATACATGCTGTTTTTTGCCGTGCCTGCCAACACCTGTGTGTTCTTTGATGCGGGGCAGGCGGACTGTCATCTTGTTAAAACAAACAGGGGAAGGGATATTTTGATCGACACGGGTAGATACGCCCTTTCAAATCCCATTGCGTACTTTGCCGGCGACTATATAGATGCGATTTTCTTAACCCATGCCCACAGCGACCATGCGGGAGGGCTGGAGGAGCTGTTGAAAAGATTCAGGACGGGGGTGGTATATCTTCCCGGCTGTCCGGGGGCTGAAACGCAGGAAATAAAAAGAACATGCGACCGAAACAACGTGAAATATGAAACCTTGACAGCCGGAGACACCATTATGCTTGACGAATATGAAATAAATGTGCTGCATCCGGCGCAAAACAATTATTTAGCTTTAAATGACACATCCCTGGTGTTAAAATTAGAATATGAAAATCATGAAATGCTTTTCTGCGGAGATATAGAGGCGGCGGCTCAGGCCGAAATCCTAAAAAGGGGGGAAGCTGTAGAAGCCCGGATACTCAAGGTCCCCCATCACGGATCGAAAACCAGCGCATCGCAGGAATTCATGGACAGGGTTTCAGCGAAAACAGCGGTGATAAGCTGCGGAAGCAATGTTTTCGGACATCCGTCCCAAAGGATGCTTGACGTCTTGGAGGAATCCAGGATTTATCGGACGGATTTAAACGGGGCGGTCATAATACGGATAAAAAACGATGCATATTCGGTTGAAACGGCGGTAGAATGAATTACGGAAAATTAAAAACAGAATTAATGGACGGAATGCTTAAAAACCTGTACCTGCTCTACGGGGACGAGGATTTCCTTAAAAAAGCGCTTGAAGAAAAAATTTATTCAATGTCCTGCGCGAACGAAGAGGCACAACCGGAAAAAGTGCGTTTCGGCGACGAGATCACACCGGAAGACCTTTCACAGGCGGTCAATACCGTTTCATTTTTCGGCAGAGGCAAATTTATAAAATGCGTCAACACCGGGATATTCAAAGGGAAATCGAAGAGCGAGGATTATGAAAGGATTTTCGGCAACATACCCGAGGGGACTTGCATAGTTTTCCTGGAGGAGGATGTGGATAAGAAGAATCCGCTTTTCAGTGAAATGAACAAAGCCGGGTACGCGTATTCGGTCGAAATGAGAAAGAACGGTGAACTGTCAAAGTACATAGCGGGAAGATTTAAAAGGGAGGGTAAGAAAATATCCCATGAAAACATATCCCTTTTTCTTGAATATTCCGGAGGGAGTCTCACGGACATAGAAGCGGATATTGAAAAAATCCTGCTGTTCATGGAGGACAGGGGGGAAGTTCGCCGTGAATATATTGATAAATTGTGTTCGGGGACGAGGCAGTACAGGATATACGAGATGCTGGATTCAATATTCTACAGGCAAAAGGACAAAAGCATCACGCTGATGAAAGAGCTCCTATCGGACAAAGTGCCGGTTCAGGTACTTCTCGTTTCCATCCACTCGAGACTCATGGAACTGCTTGCGGTCAAAGAGGATATGGAAAAGGGCCGCGATCCGCAAATTACAAGAAGGGGAAGGCCGGTGGCCGGATTCATAATAGGTTTTTTAAAAAGACAGGCGGGTAATTATACTTTGGGAGCTTTAAAGGAAGGAATCAAAGATGCGGCGGATACGGATGTCAAGATAAAAACAGGCGAGATCGACGATGTGACGGGTCTTGAGATACTTGTTAATTCCCTGATAGAAGTATAAACTGTATGAAATTGAAATTTGGAGGCAGCCATGAGGTGGACAAGGGAAGAATATATTGAATATGTGACTTTTAAAGGCGGGGAACGACCCATGTTCGTTGAACTGTTCGGACCTCTTATCGGTCTTGACGAAGAGTGGAGAAAGCAGGGGGCGACAGAGGATGAAATAGGCATGGACGCTTTTGACTGGGACTATGTCCCTGCGGTTTCATGCGGAGGCAACACGGATGTCAGCGGCGGCCTTGAAACCCGTATGGAAGAGGAAACCGACGAATATATAATCGAAACCGACAATCTCGGAAGAAGAATGAAATTGATGAAGGGGAAAGCCACAATAGCCCTCCCTATGGATTATCCGGTTAAAACGATGGACGACTGGTTGAAAATAAAGAATCTCTATGAGTTTGACGAGGACAGGATTGACAGGAAGCAGCTGGAGAAAGCCCGAGCGGCCCAAAAAGAGGGGGCTTTGGTCGTCGGCTCGATTCCGGGCGGGTTCGACCTCCCCAGGCAGCTAATGGGCGAGGAAGAGCTCTGTTATGCATATTTTGAACAGCCCGAGATGATAAAAGACATGCTCGACACCGCTGCGAACACTTCAATAATGGTTTTTGAGCGGATTTGTGATGAATTGGTGATAGATCAGCTCAGCGTGCATGAAGACATGGCGGGGAAAAGCGGCTCCCTTATCGGGCCGACCCAGATAAACGGTTTCATGAAGCCATATTATCTGAAAGTCTGGGAGATGCTTTCATCAAAAGGCACTGCGATTTTTTCACAGGACAGCGACGGCAACATGAATTCCGTAATGGATGTTTTCATGGAGACCGGACTAAATCAGATGTATCCCATGGAACCTGCCGCTGGAATGGACATCGTGCAGGTGCACAAAAAATACGCTGATCTTTCCCTCAAGGGCGGTATAGACAAGCATGTCCTGAGACAGGGAAAAGAGGCCATAAGAAAAGAGCTTGAATACAAGATGCAGCCCGATATGCAAAAAGGGGGGATGGTTTTCGGACTGGACCACAGGATACCAAACGGCACCCCGATAGAATTTTACAGGTATTATGTGAATCTGGGCAGGGAGCTCCTTGGGATTGAACCCCTGACAAAGGATAAAAAAGGATGGATGAGGCAGGCTTTTTAGAGGATGATGCCATAATTGCCTTAAGGGAGGCACAAAAAAATGAACGGGTTCAAATCCGTTCATTTGTTTTTGTTTTTTTAAATTTAAGCCATTTTGTTGAGGGCTGACATGAGACGGGATTTGTCTCTTGCGGCTTTATTCTTATGAATAAGGCCTTTTCCGGCTGCTACATCCAAAGCAACAGTTGCCTCTTTGACTTTTTCCGCGGCGTCATCCGCGCCTGATTCAACGGCAATTCTGGCTGCCTTCATGGTTTTGCGTAAAGCGGATTTACTCGCATGATTTGCTGCGTTCTTCTTGTTTGAACTTCTGACCCTCTTCATA
>CAZWVS010000049.1:3753-11978 GCA_964636935.1 uncultured Clostridiaceae bacterium | reverse complement strand
AATGGGACAACATATGAAACACAGGCACACGGTCCGGCTCTTTATGGGTAATCGACGTCATTGCACGTTCCATTGAATTCATAGTCACTGTTCTCCTTCCATAAGCTCTTCAATTATTTTTGACGCATTCATACCGTTCCTGCCATCGGCATCGGCATTTACTTTTTTCCATAAGCCATTATCCAGTCTGAATGGCGCGCCTCCTACCACGACTTTGACGGACGAACCATTCTTCGAAGGCTTTCAACAACATTTCGCACCTTCAGCGCAGAAGGCAGCATCAATGTCGATATCAACAGGATATCCAGGTCGGCATCAAGGGTTTTCTCTACAATTTCCTCCACACTCAGTCCCTGTCCAAAATCTAAAAGCTCATAACCATCCGCCCTCAATACCGAAGAAACGATTCTTTTACCCAATGAATGGTGGTCCTGTAAAACCGCAATGGCCATTTTAGGTTTATTTTTATATGATAAGTTGGATTTAGGCATATATTTTTCAATAAGCTCTTCGCAAACGACTCCGCTCATATACACCTGTGATAAGGATATTTGACCGTCCTCCCAGCCGGAACCGATTCTTTCCAATGCTTCGACTGTCAGACGCTCCAGCATTTCAAAGTTATTATATTTCAGATAAATGCGCTTAAAAATATCGGCCGCCTTAATCCGGTCGATTTGCAGCAAAGCCGTTTGAAACTCTTCGTCCGGTAAGTTAATTGCTTCCACCATCTATTCCCCCATTTCTATCCGATTTATCTATCATATAATATAGTTTTACCCGTTTTGTTACTTGCTTATCAGTATTACTTCTATTTCTACCATTTTTGATGTCACATGGAATCAGCTGAACTTCCCGCCATATAGGGACATGATGATTATCATTCCATCAAGTTCCTCCAGAGGAAGTCGACTGCTTCCCCCCCGTTCCACCTGTGTCCGGAAGCGAACACGTGATGATACAAATTCTCCCCTTTGTCGTAAAGCTCATATGCCCTTCTCGTTATTTCCACCTGAGGGTACACGTTGGACAGGCCCCCTGCGCCATTTAACTCGTCTTCTTCCCCGTTTTCTATAAGCAAAGGCCTTGGTGCTATCAATGCGCCTATGTCTCCCATGTCCACCTTTTCCCATAAATGGGGTATATAATTACACGAGCAGCAGTCGGGCATTTCCAGCAATGACTGCTTGTATCCATAGAAATAACCGCTTATCACCGCCGCTTTTATCCTGTCGTCAAGGGCAGTCAGCCACAAGGTCTGAAGACCTCCCCCCGACAGTCCCGCACATCCTATCATTTCGCCCATGCAATCGGGCCTTTGCTGTATATAGTCGATCAGTCTCATGAGATCCCATGTCCACATCCCCGTCACGGTCTGCCCTAGAGGTGTCGCCATGTTGTTCAATTGGAAACATGAACAGTTGAGGAGGGCTTCTCCCGAATCCCCCTGCGAAACCCCATCCCATCTCTCTCCTAATACCCTGGCAACGGGACACAACACAATTAACACCTTTTTGAGCAATTCGATGCCGTAGCTGTAATTATACTTTTCAATAACCCTTTTCACCTCGGGAATGTCATTTATATGCGCAGTGGCAAGCTTCCCGCCGCTTTCATGGCCATGGGCAGCAATGACCGCAGGTCTTTTTTCCCCTTTTTCCATATCGCCCGGTATCAGCACATATAGGGGCATGATGATTCCCGGTTCCGTTTCAATAAGCACCTTTTCCCTGTAATAGCCATCGACGGTGTCTTTTTCAGTCACTAAGGCATTAAGGGGGCAGGCTCTCATGCTGTTCAGCCCGATTATGGACCTTAGCTCGCTTCTTGTGTAATCTTTCCATACAAGATATTCATCGACCGATTCAGCTTTAAACCCCAATTGTCCTGAGACGGCATCAAATCTTTTACTATAGTGTTCCATTACAGTATAGTATTTATTTTTCATAGGCTCCGTCATATGGCCACCATCCTTTCCCTGTTATGCCCAAATAAATTTGTTGTGCAACCTTCCATGTGAATTCATAAGCCAATCGTGCTTTCCTGAAACGCCTAATACTTAGTCAAGCTAATTGCACAAAATGCAAATCGGCTCTTCATACCATTAAATATGCGAAAATCTTCTTAGCTCTCCCCTTGAATACATACGGACATACTCCTGTTTCTTTCAGAGTCCAGGTTTTTGTCCGCACCCCTGTGGCTGATTTCTATTTTACCATAAACAGAGATATCATCTAGGGCCCTCGTAACATTAAAAGGATTATCCGGCGAAAAGTTGTGTTAAATCCTTTTTAATTCATCTATCAGAGCCAATATGTTTTCTACCGGAGTGTCAGGTTGTATGGTATGGGATGCTGCAAAAATATAACCACCATTCACACTTAACTCTTCAACCATTTCTTTTATCCTCTTATGAATTTGACCGGATGTGGCATTTTTCAAAAAATGCTGGGTCTCGATATTACCCATTAGTGTCAATTTGTGACCAAATTTTTCCTTTATTTCATAAATATCCATGCCTGAAGCCAGTGGTTGAATCGGATTGAGAACATTTACTCCGATTTCAATAAGATCCGGGATGATATCAACAACACTTCCACATGAGTGATAAGCTATGAAAATATCCTTGTTTTTTTGTCTTAACTGTTCAATAATCCTTTTCATGCGTGGTTTTAAAAAATACCTCCAGATTTTTGGAGACATAAGCATACCGGTTTGTGTGCCCAAGTCGTCACCAAGCCAAATCCAGTCAACACCCCTTTTAATGCTCTCAAGAGCAACTTTTAATGAAAACTCCATAATTTTATCAAAGAGCACGTCTACTTTCTCATTATATGAAGCCATTTCCATGAATAAATTCTCCATACCCATAAGATGATAGGATGGTTCAAAAATGGTTCCTGAAATATCCGCACCGATAAAGTAATTGTCACCATAATCGCCGATTAGGGACTCAAGCATTTTGTAGCGCTCAGGCTTATAAGGGTCCGGGAGGGAATAGTTCTTTATTTGATTGATGTCTGCATCTTTTAAAGGGTGATCCATGACCATGTTGTGCGGCCCCTGTCTTTTCCAGGTAATACCCCACTCATCCTTGAATTTTGTGTTTTCAGGGACCTCCCTTTCCATCTCTCCATTTATGGAAAGCCATGTCTGCAATATGTCGTTACCCAGCTCAATTTCAAGTTCCGGGCCGTGTAGTCCCATTTGGTCTCCCATAATATTTTTAACTTCATTGCTATACCATACGAATTTGGGGACACTGTTCGTCTTTTTAAAATTAAGCGCCTTATAAACTTTTTCTTTACTTGTCATGTTCGGTTTCCCCTTTTGTTGTAAAATATTTTTCTATTGCAATCATAGCTGCTGAAATAACACCCGTGTCATCTGAAAATGAAGACATCGTTATAGGTGTGTTTCCCAATTTATTAAGCAAGGACATTTCTGACACTCTTTTAATAATTCCATCCAGAAGTAATTCCGGCTTGTAATTAATGCAACCTGTTAACACTATTGCCTCGATATCAAGTAAATTTTTTACGTTGACAATGGCTGCGGATAAATAATCGGCTTCTTCCTCTATGATATCTCTCAAATAGCCATGCTTATGAGTTCCATTCACTATTTCCCTCCATGAACTGATGCTTTTATCATATTCGGCAGCTATTTTTTTGAGTAGAACAGGTATGGATGCATATAGCTCCAGACAACCTTTGTTTCCGCAACTGCACTTCTTTCCATTAAAATCTATCGACATGTGCCCTATCTCGGAAGCCATCCCGGCAGCCCCTTTATACAATTCGTTGTTTAAGACAACACCGGCTCCCACTCCCGCGCCAACAACAATAACAACAAAATTTTTGTAGTGTTTGCCTTTTCCGTTGTTTTTTTCTGCAAGGGTCAGTGCCGAAGCGTCGTTTTCCAGAGAAACATCGTAGGGAAATGACTTTTCAAGCATGTCTGAAATAGGAAAATTGTGCCACATATCAAAGTTCGGGGGATTTAAAATCTTCCCTTTATTTACATCAACAGGTCCCGGGGAACTCACTCCGATTCCAAGAATCTTATCCTTGTCAATGCCGGCATCTATGATTAATGAAGAAATGGCCTCACAAATAACCGGCATTGAGTCCTGCGCATTTTTAATACTTGCAAAGTCCAATTTTCTTATTGCAAGTATTCGTCCTTTTATATCAACTACCCCTACGTAATCCCCGTTTCTTGATATATGCAGCCCTATGGCATAATAACGGTTTGGATTAATATCCAGTAGAATCGGTTTTCTTCCTAAATCCGAATGGCCGGAGCCCGTTTCCATTATTATGTTCCTGTTTATAAGGTCTTTAACAATTATGGATACGGCTGCACGGGAAAGTCCTGTCCCTTTTGCCAGTTCGGCTCTTGATATCGGCTTTCTCCTAATAGTGTTTAACAAAAGGAGTTTATTGTCCATTTTCATGTTCTTGGCATTTGAAGCGTTGCTTTTCATATTACTACCTATATTCATCCAGTATGTGAAATGATTGTTCCCAATACATTTTATCATTATGATAAGATAACGAAAATATATTGTCAAATTAATGAATAAATATAATTCATAGTGAATCCGGGATATCATGCATCTATATATTCTTTTTGTTTAATTTTGTTAAATCATTTGACAATATAATTCTGGCGGGTATATTATTTAAACTAATAAAAGCGGCTTAGAAAAGTTATCTGTGAATTAACTTATGGGTTGATTTTAATTAAACAAAAAAGGATCACCTCCTATATGAGTATGGACAATGGCAAGATAAAAATCGGAAAGTTTAAATACAAAAGAAATCAGGTGGATGTGGAGGTGAAGCAGCCGGTTGTGGTAGCTGTTTCTTCGAATGCGGATGAGATTAACCAATGGGGTATGTTTCAATTTCCCAGGATGTGGAAATCGTTGAACGGTGAAACGATATTTCTCCAAATCCATTACGGTTTGGATACAAAAGGTCGTACGGGGTTGCAAAAACCGGCAATATATTATCAGTCAAAAGACAAAGGCAAAACATGGAGTGAGGTAAAAGAAAATAATGTTGATTTCAGTCCCGATGCAATAACATTCAAGGACGGGGGGAAAGCAAGGTTCGGCAAATTCAATCATGATATTCAGCAGGCGGAAGTTTTAATGCCAGGCGGTATTCATGACTTGATCGACTTAAGTGAATTAAACCTAAAATCATATGGGGAAAAATTATCTCCAAATGAGTATGGGATTAATAGATATTTTAAATACAATGATATCCCTGATAATATAAGAAAGTTCAGAGTTTCAAGATTGAAGCCCGGACAAAACAGATGGATGGAAGAGGAGGGAATAATTGATTTCCCCGAATTAATGATTTCAGCCACTGTAAAAGCAAGAGTTGATGACTCATGGCATGACTTGGAGCCAAGAATAGTCAAGCCGTGGCCAAAAAAGGTGGTGGCGGATGAAGAGGATACTCTGTATTCAATTATAAACGGAGAGCTTATAGATGGCGAAAAGAAGTTTACAGTAGCATATTGCATTTCGTCACGGAACAGGGGCAAAACATGGCAATACAGGGGAACAATTGCGAATCAAAAAGACATAAGCACCTTTGGATACAATACAACCGAAGGTGATCTTTTGATAAACAATAATCAGCTGATTTGTATTATGCGTACTGATAATGCCACAATAAATCTTGAAGACACAAGGGAATTAATGATAAGCAGATCAGACGATTCAGGAAAAACATGGTCAACCCCTGAATCTGTGGCACCATATAGTGTCAGACCTCAATTGGTTCCTCTCCAAAATGGCATCACCGGGATTATTTACGCAAGGCCGGGAGTGCATCTTTTGTTTTCCGCGGATGGCTGTAAAACATTCAACACTCCCAAAACGATTATTGGAAGGCATGAAGAAGAGGTTAAAAAAATTGGGGAATTAATGGGAGAAGAAAACATTTATCCCCTGTTCATGATGAATGACACTTGTGGCAACACAGGACATGTGATAACAGGGCAAGACCGATTTCTAATTGCATATTCTGATTTTGGCTTTACCGACAAGGAGGGACATGGAAGAAAGATTATAAAAGTGAGTGAAGTCATCGTTAATAAATGCAATAGAAACGGAGGACACTTATGACTAAAAAGGAAAGGATGCTTAATGCAATCCGGCATAAGAATACCGACATAGTCCCTTACAATATAGAACTTATAGCTGAACAACAGGAAAAGGTATGTGCTTATCTTGGTATAAAAAAAGAACAATATTTTGACCGGGTAGGAAATCATGCCGAAAAGGCAAGTTACAATATTGGAGGCGGCTATATAAAACCCGGCTTTTTCAAGGATGAATACTCGGTGGTATGGAATAGAAGTGGCTTAGATAAGGATATTGGAATTGTTGAAGAAATTTTAATTAAAGATTATGACTTGAGCAGTATTGAGTTTCCTGAACCTGATGAATCTAAAATAGAAAAAGCAACCCTTCAGCTTCTAAATAATGGACGGGATAGTTTCAAATTCGGTAAAATAGGGCTTGCCTATTACGAGAGGGCCTGGAGCTTAAGGGGCATGCAGAATCTGCTTATGGATTTCATACTGGAGCCGGAATTTGTAGAGGAGCTTTTTAATAAGATATTGGAATATAACTTACAAGTTATTGATGTTGCTTTAAGGCATGATATCGATGGCTTCTATTTTGGGGATGATTACGGGCAGCAAACCGGTATGATCATGAGCCCGGATACCTGGAGGAAGTTTATTAAGCCCGGTCTTGCAAAGATGTTTCAAAAAGTAAAGTCAGCCGGCAAGGTGGTGGCACTACACTCCTGTGGAAATATAATTGAAATTTTTGGAGACCTTATAGAAATGGGGCTGGACGTATACCAGACTTTTCAACCCGAGCTATATAATTTAAAAAAGGTTAAAGAAGAATATGGTAATGATTTGACATTCTGGGGAGGAATAAGCACACAGAAAATGCTGCCTTTTTTAAATCCGGAAGAATTGAAACGACAGGTAAAGGAAATAATGGGGATAATGTCTGTAAATGGCGGGTACATTGCAGCTCCAACCCATAAAGTGCCGGGCGATGTCCCGGTAGAGAATATCGCAGCTTTAATAGACATGTTAAAACATCAAGAGTTAAAAGTCTAAACTAAATGAAAATCAATTTGGAGAGGAAAATGAAATGAAGCTAAAGGATATAATATTTTATCAGATACAACACAAGGAAACGGACGTTGTTCCATATACACTTAGGTTTGACAGAAGCTCCGAAAAACTGATCGATGAATTTTATGGGGGAACCGATTGGAGACAACTAATAATACCATATATAAAAAAAGTTTGGGCAGTGGACAATCAATACAAAACAGCGATAGATGCTGCGCATACAAAAGACATCTATGGCAGCATTTGGAGGGATGACGGTAAAGCGGCTCATCTTGTAAAGCCCGTAATGGATGATTGTGATTTTAATAAACTGAAGTTACCCCCTATGGAAGAGTTTCTAAAGAATAATGAATATGAAAATGCCAAAAATGAAATCGAAAAGTTCGATAGCAGTTTTAGAATCGTTCATATACCCTGGGGTCTTTTTGAGAGAAGCTGGGCTTTGCGAGGATTTGAGGACGCTTTGATGGATATGGTTGCAAACCAATCTTTTTATGAGGAACTGCTTGACAGGATAACCGATCATTTAATGCAGTTTGTAAATCTTGCATTGCAACTGCCCGTTGACGGCATCATGTTCGGAGATGATTGGGGTGGGCAGAGAGGTTTGTTCATGGGAGCCGACCGATGGAGGTCACTCTTTAAAATAAGATATAAAAGGCTTTTTGATGCTGTCCATGATAAAGGGAAGATTGTGCTTACCCACTGCTGCGGGAATATTGTAGAAATAATGCCGGATGTCATAGAAATAGGGTTGGATGTATATGAGAGTTTCCAGCCCGAAGTAATGGATATATATGAAGTGAAAAAACAATGGGGAAACAAAATCACTTTCTGGGGAGGACTTGGGGCGCAAAGCATTATACCCTTTGGAACCCCTGACGATATAAGGAAAGAGGTAAGAAAGCTAAAAGACAATCTATCAAAAGGTGGAGGTTTCATACTTGCCCCGTCAAAAGAGCCTCCGGAGGAAACCCCGGTTGAAAATCTTGTAGCTCTGATTGAATCATTTAATGATAATTAACAACTATTGAATAACT
>CAZWVS010000049.1:0-3743 GCA_964636935.1 uncultured Clostridiaceae bacterium | reverse complement strand
AACTCGAAAATACCATTTCTATAGTCTTGTTTTACATTTTAATTCAGTCAGGTGCAAGCATCATCCAAAAAATGTGCAATAAATACTGTACCTTCACAAGCACAAAAGCTCTGCTTCGACCGGTTCAGTGTGCCAATAATACGTGACATGTGCTTAAAACCGTTAATATGGTGTGCTTTATAATCATATGTGGCTGTCGCCGATACTGAATCTAAATCCTGTGTTATTCAGTCGTCCCTATTTGTCGTTGCAAACAATATTTTACTTTAAAAAATTCAGTTCCAACAGAGTCATCAAAAACTTCTTATGATGAAGTTGTGGCCTCTGGAGGCACGAACACCGTGATAGCACCTGGCAGCACCTCTATTTCAACAGGTGTTGTACCAATTATATCTCCGTCAGCTTGTACATTCAGAGGGATTATACTTTGTAAAATAACGCTTTTTTCAGATTTTATATAATGGGAAAGGCGCTTTGAAGGTCTTTTTCTTATTGATCCGAATAAATATGAAGGGTAGTCCAGGATAGTTGCAAAAGTGACAACCCATACATCCAGGTGACCATCATCGATTCGAATATCATGCCTCTTCGGATATATCATCTTTGCGAGAATGCCGGAATTGAATACCTCCGCCTCCACGGTCCGGTAATTAACAGCCTTTCCGTCGACATTGACAGTGATGTTCCTGCGCTCCAGTGTAAACAGATTTTTCAACGTTTCCCATATATATGTCAGTCGCCCGAAACGGTTTTTGCTTTTACTGGTTGAATCATTGATCACTTCAGCACTGATACCCAGGCTGACATTAAGGACATATAAGCGTTTTTCTATCCTCATGGCGTCAATCTTTTTAAGAAGGTGCCTACCTGCAACAAGGGCCACGGCTTCATCGCTTTTCATGGGAATACCCAGGTCTAGTGCCAACAGATTACCCGTCCCCACCGGTATGATGCCCAAAGGTGTGTTTCCTTCCGCGAGACCGTCGATAACCTGTGATACGGTGCCGTCCCCTCCTACGGCTACAACAAAATCAAACTTATCCTTTTTTAGATAGGAACGTACAATATCCCGAGTATTGTCCTTCTTGCTTAAAATGTGGGCCTTAAATTCAATTCCGGACTTTTGGAATTGAGTATTCAAAGAGTCCAGCACGGATTCTTTGGATTTTTTCCCTGCAAAAGGATTTATTATAACAAAAGCTTTCATATTTTCCCCTGCCCGTATAGGTTGCTTTTTAGTTTTATACTAAATTTAAAATCTATGTGCGATTTTATATATAAGCATATTATGGTTTTTAATCTACCCGGATTTCTGATGTGAAAACCAGTATAGGGGGTTAATCCGGTACTGGTATATAAATGGCGTTAATATTTCACACCGATCTGGAATTTACGCGAAATAAGGGATAGTCTCCCATAGGAACCAGGATTCTTTTTCTTTTGCTCCTCTTTTCTTCAAGAACCGTTTCGAACTCATACCGAATGTCAACCAATTTTTCTTTGGGAATCATTTTCTTCGCCAAAGTCATGAATTCTTCTTCCTCTTCTTCCATATGATGTTCCAATAATTCTTTAAGAACGCTAAACTTGGCATCCCATGTTGCATTCCCAACCGGTGTTTTCTCCAGGATGTTTAATTGATAGCTTTCAAGATTATGTTCTTCAATCATCTCCAGGACAACTTTCCGTGCTCCTTCATCCTTTTTTTCTTTTAGCATAGGAAACACAACTTCTTCTTCAGCTTCATGATGTCCATGCATTTCAGCATAAAGCTCTCTGAATATTTCCTTTTTTCTTTCACCAACAGCAGCCTCAATTCCTGCTATCATCTCTTTTATATTGTCATGCTCTTTCATAATGTAATTTAATACATCCATTTTTGTTTGCCTCCTTTTCAACCACTGAGAATTGCCTTCGAGCCCGACATATATTTAGCAATCCGCCCTTTCATTTATAGTTATATTTCAATGATTCGACAGCTTACAGATAAACATGGGTTTTTTTATAATTTATAATAAAAAGTGCGCAGAAATCTATTAGCAAATTCTCACAATGATTGATTTTCATGTGTTGATGTCCGGTGTGGATTTTTCCCCACCCGATGAAAAATGCGTATAATGGAAAACAGCGGATATGATTAACAGTCGGTTGAAAATGCGGAAAAAGACCGTAATCAAGGCTTTTCAAGTTATTAGGCTAACACTCCACTCAATATATAAAGGGAATTATCTTGTATTTGACTTTCCTGGTGTATTGATCCCAAAGCTCCCCGTATTTTGCCTTGCAAAGTTTGTCGTCATCGGCTTGGCGGGTTAGCATGAGAGCTATATAGTAAGCGGGATACAGCCATACCGCCCAAATGCCAAAGTATCCGGGAGCAAGGGCGACAGCCACAGCCTGTATGATTTCTCCGAGATAGTTGATGTGACGGCTAGCACCCCAGAAGCCGTTGGCAAGCAGGCGGAGTTTGCCGTTGCCAAGCACTTCAGGTTTTATCCAAAGGAATTTTCTACCGGGCGCATTTTTAAAGAAATACTTCTGCATATTCGCACCGCGTGTTAAAACCCAGCCGCAAAGGAAGAGGGCGCCAAATAGGATTGTAAGCCACACGGGATGACCGGGATCGGGAAGGTGAGCGGTGAACCAAAGCGGGACAGAATAGAAATATGGGTAGAATGCAAGACAACCAAATCCCAACTTGAATCCAACGCGCTCGGCAATAAAATCGTATGTCCATAAGTGGATTTTTTCGAAAATCAAATAGTCAAAGCAAAACCATGTCAGCATTGCGCAGCCCAGAAGAAAACCGTAGTTTGTGTTTTCGACATTCATTATATGGTGCGCCGCAAAAGAAAGGACATTCAGTTGAAGCATGACGGCACCAATCAGATAAAGCCATAACTTTGCATCAATAAGGCCGTCTTTGAGCTGCGAATCTTTTACCCTGCCAAACCAAAAATCAGCAAAGAAGACTTTGCCCGTAGGCGGGTGTTTCAAAACAATGTAAAAGGAATATGTCAATCCGATTACAACTGCACCGATGAGACCGAGCCATCGGGTTTCATACAACCATGTATATGGGACAATATTGAAATGCCCGAGCAAAAACCAAATGAGAATACTTGTAAAAAGAACAAATTTCCCATTGATCCTGTAATTCATCAATTCGCCTGTTGTTTCATTTTTTACATATCCCTTTATTTTTTTGGCCGGGATGATGATGTGTAAAAGGGTGATAACTGCGTACGTGACCAACGGGGTGAGTAAACCTAAAAACAATTTCATGACAACCCTCCGGTATTTTTCGACATTATATGAATAGCGGCTTTTCTGCTTAATAACCGCGCAAGTATAAAACGGCCGACTTTATTTATTGCCCCGGGAACTATAATCGGGCCTTTCCCCAAAGCGTTCAATGTTTTTTCAGCAACTTCATTGGCTTCGAGCGCTCCAGGTGCCGCCTTGGTTTTCTCAGCTTGCTGATAGCCGGGAGTGAGAACTGCACCGGCATAGCAGGCGATTACATCGATTCCGTGCGGCTTTAGTTCTTTCCAAAGACCTTCGGCTAAAATGGCGTTAAATGATTTTGTTGCGGCATAAGCGGCAAGTTTCGGGCTGCCTTGACCCCCGGCAAGAGATGACATCAGCACAATGCCTCCCCGCTTTTGCCGTATCATCGACGCAGATAAAAGTTTTGTGAGTAGAAGCGGGGCTTTCACATTTACGGCTGCGGCAAGAGCCAA
>CAZWVS010000048.1:0-11978 GCA_964636935.1 uncultured Clostridiaceae bacterium | reverse complement strand
ATCCGAAACAGGGCTTCTGTCGTAGTCGAGGGGCATGATCCGGAAAGGCTGCTCCTCCCTTTTGCGGGCGCGGCATGAATCCACGGTCGTGAACCCGGCGAAGAAATTCTGGGTCCAATAACCGACCCAACCCTTGCCCCCATGCATGAAGCGGTGTGTTATCATCACGTTTTTATCATCGAGCAAGCCTGCGACCGGTCTGTGGCATCCGGGCATGGGCACGTTGAAGGGGCCCTCCCAGGTTTCACCGTTGTCATGCGATATCGCCTTGTAACAATCATAACCCAGTCCCGAATTCTCCCTTAGGAAACATACAAGCGTGCCGTCTCCGGGAAGCTCCAGTATGCTTCCTTCACACAGCTTCAATCCAGGCTCGTCCGCAACAATCACCCTGTCGCTCCAGGTTTTACCCCTGTCGTCGGAGTACCATGCACTTTGAATTATGTGCCCCGAAGAATCCTTGACGTGGGTGCTTGCTATCCATCTGCCTGTGCTTGTCTCTATGAGCTTATCCGGAACAATCCCGTCGCAGGGAGCTTTAAACGGACCCTCCCACCGCATCCCTTCGGGATCGCCCAGCCAGTAGTGGTTTTGGGCAACGCCTTCGGTCTTGTCTAGCGAAAGGTCGATTATTATGGCGAGGCTTCCGTCACCCAGCTTTGAAATCCTGGGGCAGTTCCAAAAGGCCTCCGGAATTTCGTCGTAGTTGTCCACAAAAACCTCTTTTGGAGACCAGGTGCGACCCCTGTCGACACTCTCTGTTATCATCATCCTTGCAAAAGACCTGTCGCCATGGTGGGTGCATTCGGCGAATACCGATATCAGCTTCCCGCCGTCAGTCAGAACCACGTCGGGAAAGGCCTCATAATAGTTGTCGTCCTTGCTTACCGTGAATTTTTGAATAGCCATAACTCATCCCCTCATTCATTATAATATAATTCTAACACATTCAATCCGGTCCTATCGACCGAAGCGTGTCTTCATTTCATAGAAAACCCTGTTGCCTGAAGATATATGGAACCCGTGCATGAGTTCCAGAACATGCAGCGATATGTCGCCGTGGGCCCTGTGCCTTCCTCCGTTTGCCAGAACGTATGCCATGTCGGAAACCCCTATCCCCCTGGAGTTTTCGGAATACGGGAGCCCTATCGGGACCTCGCGCCATTCCTTGTCGTCCTGTTTCTTTATTTTCACCGGTCCATCGAAGGTGTTGGGATCGGGCACCATAATGGAGCCTTTTGTCCCGTGCACTTCGATTCTGGGCAAATTGCTCCCCAATGCGTCAAAGGACATTATCACCGTCCCCACCGCCCCGTTCGCAAATTCCATGATTCCGCTTATGTGCGTCGGGACTTCCACCTTGATTTTCTTACCGGATTCCCATTTGTTGGTTATCGTCCTCTCCTCCAATGCCTTGTTTGTCATTCCCGCCAGCCTCGCAACCGGTCCGAGCATGTTCACCATGGCCGTCAGATAATATGGGCCCATGTCGAACATCGGCCCACCGCCTTCCTGATAATAGAACCATGGGTTGGGGTGCCAGCTTTCCACACCGTGGCTTAGCATGAAACCCTCCGCGGAAGAAGGTGTGCCGATTTCACCCTTTTTTATTAAGTCGATGCATGTCTGTATCCCGGCCCCCAAAAACGTGTCCGGTGCCGAAGCCAGCATGAGCCCTTTGTTTTTTGCAATCTCAACTAGTTCGAACCCTTGCTCCAATTCCACACAAAGGGGTTTTTCGACATATGTGTGTTTTCCCGCTTCAAGCGCCTTCTTGCATATCCCGTAATGGGATTTGGGGGTCGTCAGGTTCACTATGATCTCGATTTCACTGTCCGCCAGCATCTCCTCGAGCGTGTATGTCTTTTCGATATTGAATTTGTCCGCTGCCTCATGCACCCTCTTTTCGTCCAGGTCGCAGACAGCCTTGACACGGGTGTTTTCGAACAGGCCGGTCAGGTTTTTAAGATATATGCCGCTTATGGCGCCGCAGCCCACTACTCCCACTACTGTTTCATTCATGATAATCCCCGCTAAAACATCTTTTTTTCGTTTTTGAATTCATCTCCCGACAGTTTTCGGTCTTTTGCAATCCTGCTTCCTTGTGCGGCCCACAGCATTCCCCTTTTCATCGTTTCATAAGCTTCGGGTATGTCGAATATGTCGGCATGATGTCCTAGGGAACTGTAAAAAACCCTGCCGTGGCCCCATTTTTTTGTCCACAGCACCGGCACATCCACTTCCCCGTTTGAGGAATTGTACCATTTGACAGAGGGGAACCTGGTGGTTGCGAGAACTTCGATGCATGGGTCCACATGCACATAATATTGTTCCGATACGACCTTGAAATCACCGACCCCCTCGGTTATCGGGCTCGAGCCGTTTTTAACATTGACCGTATATCCGACATTGTCGCCTCCCGGATGGGACACCCACTGCCCCCCGGTCATGAACTGCCATTCCGTGCTGTTTCTAAAGGCGTCGCACATTCCGCCGTGGCATCCGGCTATCCCGGTGCCCGCGCCTACGGCTTCCATTACATTTTTAACCAGGGGCGCCTCAATCACCCCCATTGTCCATACCGGGACTATCAAATCCGTGGCTTTTAAATATTCAAGGTCTCCGAATATGTCCAGGCTGTTGAAAACCTCGACTGCGAAACCTTCTTTTTCGAGCATGTTTTTGAACACATCCGAAACCTCCTCCGGCTGATGGCCCTCCCATCCGCCTTTTACTATTACCGCACTGCTCATGAAACCCTCCTTGCGCATCAAGCGTATTCAAGCATTCTCTTTCTGTAATGCATGTAGTTTTCAAAACTCACTTCTTCAGGCACCCCGTGGTCGCATGAAGGGATATATCCCCCCCTTTTGACCATCGCCGGCATAATCCTGTCAATCTCCCTGTCTACGGCCTCTTTTGATTCCGCCATTATCCTCTTGTCGAAGCCACCTCTGATCCTTAAGTCCGGATACTCCTTCCCTGTCCTGACGACGTCGCATCCAGCTGCGACTTCGAATGGACTCATGTAATCCATTCCAAGCTCCCTGTAAAGATCTATGACAGGGTCGGAAAACCCGTCCGTGTCCACCTGGAAATACAGGTGTCTTCCCTCAGCCGCCTGTCTTTTTTTAACATTTTCAATCAACTGATTGTAATAAGGGAAAAGGAACTCCCTTATCATATCCGGCGATATGAGGGGCCCTTTGTTATAGCAGATGTCCTCGCCTATGAAAACCTCGTCGATAATCACATGCTTTTGATATTCTGCGGATAATGCATCCGCAATGTTGAACCATGTTTCCATGCAGTCTTTTATCAAGTCGGGGTCGTCATGGAACTTGTACAGCAGGTCCATCGGTCCCATCAGGCTTCTTAAATACATGTAGCCGCCTACCAGGTTCAAAACTATCATTTTACCCCGGTCCGCCTGCTCCCGGGCATTTTTCATATGACCTTCAAAATCGTCAAAACGCCCTTCGGCATGGGGGTCGAGCCTCCATTTGCAATTTTGCTCCCATGTTTTCATGTCCTTTACCGGGTGATCCACATATTCGGGCATGAAACCGCTTCTCCGGTTTTTAAAAAAAAGAACATGCCTCCCCCATTTGTCACGGACAAGTTCATGCTCCCCCCTGTCTTCAATAATTTTTTCTTCAAAAAGAGGATGAAACGGCGCTTCACACCATCCCAGGTTTCCCAAATTGAATTGTCCGGACGAGTCGAATCCGAAAAGCTCGTCAAGGTCGTCCTTTTCGCTTATGTGGCCTTCGCTTTTCCATCTGTCCAATGAATAAAATCCGAATTCCGTCTGAAAAACGGGCGAATCCTTTTTCATTTCATAAAAAAGCCGCAGTTTCCCTATTCCCCTTTTGCCTCTTGCTTCCTCTTTGCCTTCATTTTGCCGGTTCGACATCGGATGTCCTCCTGTTATTCAACAGCTTTTTTACAGTACTCCTCCATGAGCTTCAGGTATGTCCTATATTGTTCAAGGGATACGCCCGGCGGCGTCTGATGGTCGCAGGAAGGTATGAATCCGCCTTTTTTCATAACCGGGAGAAGCCGCTCCCATTCCTGTCTCATTGCTTCCTCCCCCTTGTTCATGACCATTTTGTCGTATGCTCCTATTATTTTGAAATCAGGATGATTCTCCCTTATTGCGGCCACATCGACGCCCGCCTGCCGTTCAAGGGGCAGCGCCCCCTCGATACCCGCCTCGATCAGCCAGGGTATCATGTCGTCCAGCTTGCCGTCCGTATCCACCATGGGTATTATGTCGTATTTTTTCAATACGGGTATTACTTTCTTATAATACGGAAGCAGAAACTCTTTGAAAAGGTCATATGAAAGCATGGGACCCAGGTTATACGACATATCCTCCGCAAAAGTCATGAAATCAGGCTTCAATATTTTACAGAACTCTTCTATGATCATGATGTTGTAATCCACCAGGTCGCTGTTCATCCTGTGCATGGTCCCGGCTTCATCATAAAATGCGTAGAGATGCCCCTCTATTCCGAACAAGGTCCTTGGAAACCAGAAAAAGCCTTCGAGCGTGATCCAAACGGCCACATCGTCGTTGTCATGCAGTTCCTTCAGCTCTCTAATCTTCTCGGCCCGCGCTTCCACGGCGTCTTTCGGATACAGCATTTTTTTAACCCTGAGATAGGAGTCCATATCACTTACTTTTGTTTCCGATGCCGGTGCATTTCTGAATTCGGTGGACTTCGGGCCGATCCAGAACTGCCTGACCATGTCCAGTCCCAGATACTCCCTCACCTCGTCGGCAGGTATGTCTTCAGGCACGCCTTCCTCCCTGAATCTGGCAAGTGTCTTGTCCCACCATCCGGCCCACTCCATCATGGGGAGCCTGTCGTCGGGCATTTTGAAATTCAATGTGTTCACTATGCGTTTTCTGTTTTTCATTTTAATAAACCCCGGTTTCCATCCCTTTTTCGTTGATTTCACTTACCATTATAGATAATTCATGCTTTTTATCAATGGTGCTTTTGATTTTTGAAGCTATTTCATGTACGGATTCCAACGCGCATAATGACACCATCGAAGGGCCCGCTCCCGAGAGCGCCGTTCCGAAAACCCCCGCATCCCGGGCCGCTTCCATGACTTCGTCCCAGAACGGTATGAGTTTCTTGCGATAAGGTTGATGAAGCACATCCCTTTCCATTGTCGCTCCCGCTTTTTCCAAGTCTCCCGACTCCAATGCGGCAATCATTCGGTTTTCCAGACGCATTGCTTCTTTCATGACATCTTTTTCATGCCGTCCCGGCAGAACCCCCCTGCTCATTTTTGTGTCAAGACGCCGGGTGGGGATATATATGACAAATGCCGCTGCCGGGCTTGGCACCTTCCTATAGCTTCCCTTTTCAAAAAGGCATATGCCACCTTTTACGCAGGCGCACACATTGTCCCCGTGCCCCTCCATTTCCGCCGCCATGGATATGACATCCTTTTCACCCAGCGGCCCGCCTTCCAGTTCATTTGCAGCCTGCATGCCTCCCGCAATGCATGCCGCGCTACTCCCGAGGCCCCTGGACAAGGGGATCTGATTATATGTTCTTATGGTGAAATTATCCGGTTTTTTGCCGATTTCAAGATAGAATCGTTCAATCGCCCTGTATACCAGGTTATCCCTGCCTTCGGGAAGCTCACCTTCCCCCTCGCCTTCTATAAGAAAGTGTGAAGTGTCGCCAACCTCAAGCTCAATCGTGTTCCTGAAAACATCCAAAGCCACTCCGCCTTTATCGAAAAGCACTCCCAGATTCGCGCTGGTTGCGGGAACAACAACTCTTACCATCATTTTGTTTCACCGATAATCTTCATTATTTTCTCCTCGTCGGCTTCGACTGCTTGAGGTTTTTCAACCGTTCCGACGGCGGTGTCGGGGTCTTTCAGTCCGTTGCCCGTCAATACGCACACAACCGTGGCCCCTTCCGGTATCAATCCCGATTCCCGGGATTTCATGACACCTGCAAGGGACGCCGCCGAAGCAGGTTCCGCGAAAACGCCTTCCGACGAGGCCAGCAGGCCGTAAGCCTTTAGGATCTCTTCGTCCGTCACACTTTTGATAAAACCGCCGGATTCCCTTTTTGCCCTTTCGGCTTTCTCTCGGTTGGCGGGGTCGCCTATCCTTATGGCGGTGGCTATGGTTTGGGGATCCCTGAACACCGCGCCGCTTACCATGGGGGATGCGCCTTTCGCCTGAAATCCCGCCATTACCGGCAGTTTGGAGGAGATGTTCTCTTCCTTCATGACTTTGAAACCGTTCCAATAAGCCGTGATGTTTCCGGCGTTCCCTACGGGAAGCGCCAGAAAGTCAGGGGCGTCACCCAGCTGTTCCACTATTTCAAACGCAGCGGTTTTCTGTCCTTCAAGCCGGTGGGGGTTGAGGGAATTCACAAGTGTCATATCGTGTTTTCGGGATATCTCTTTCACAAGCTCCAGCGCACGGTCGAAATTGCCTTTTATCTGTATGACCGTTGCTCCGTACATGTATGCCTGCGCCAGCTTTCCAAGCGCCACATTTCCCGAAGGTATCAGCACCACGCACTTCAACCCGTATCTGGCCGCGTACGCCGCCGCCGATGCCGAAGTATTTCCCGTGGATGCGCATATGACCGTTTTCGACCCGTCTTCCATGGCCTTTGCCACAGCCATCGCCATCCCCCTGTCTTTGAAAGAGCCCGTGGGGTTAAGTCCTTCATATTTGAAATACAGATCAACCCCAAGCCTGTTTTTTAAGTTTAAAGACGGAATAAGGGGCGTGTCGCCCTCAAGCAGGGTGACTTCCGGCGTCATTTCAGTAACCGGCAGCCACTTTGCGTATTTGTTTATCAGTCCTTTATACATTCTATTCATCCTCCACCATGATCGCTTTCGCCACTTCATCAACCACATCAAGTTTTTTGATGGTGTCAAGCGCGTCCCCGAGATTCTTGAATATCACTTCATGGGTTATTATCACTATCTCAGCAAGCAATCCCCTGTTTTTTTTCTGGACAACCGAGTAAATGCTCACTCCGTGTTCACCCAGCACCCCGGCGATTCGCGCAAGAACCCCGGGACTGTCCTTGACGTTCATTCTGATGTAAAAGCGCCCCGTCGCCTTTTCAGGGGGCACCAGCCTCTTTTCATTGAAACATGTGCATCCCGCGACCCCTCCGCCGTTGTCCCCCAACGCCCTGGCAATTGCGATTATGTCGCCCACGACCGCGCTTGCCGTGGGGCCGGCACCGGCGCCCTGCCCGTATAGCATGACTTTGCCGGACATGTCGCCTTCTATATATACTGCATTGTACACACCGTTCACCTCGGCAAGCGGGTTGCTAAGCGGTATGAACATCGGGTTTACACGAACCCCCACCCCGTCGTCCGAAACCCCGGCATCCGCCGCAAGCTTTATCCTGTAGCCAAGCTCCCTGGCATACAGGATATCGCCTTGGGTTATATCCGTTATCCCCTCCACGTACACATCCCGTCCGGTTATCCTCATATTGAAGGCTATTGAAGCCAGTATGGCTATTTTCCTCGCCGCGTCGAAACCCATGACATCGTTTTCAGGGTCGGCTTCCGCATATCCCAGCTTTCCGGCCTCTTCCAGGGCCTCTTCATAACTGCATCCGTTTTCATGCATTTTTGTCAATATGTAGTTTGTTGTGCCGTTTAAAATCCCGGTGACTCTTGTTATATTGTTTCCCGCAAGACTTTGCTTTAGGACCTCGACAGCAGGTATTGCCGCGCAGACGCTCGCTTCGAAAAGCAGTGCCGTTTGCGATTTTTCAGCTTCTGCAAACAACAATCCCCCGTATTCCGCCATCATGTCCTTGTTGGCTGTTACGACATGCTTCTTTTTTTTGATTGCCGACAGTACATATTCAAGGGCTTTCCCGGTTCCGCCCATCACTTCTACAACTATGTCGATTTCAGGATTGTCGAGGATTTCACCCGGCTTGTCCGTTATGATTTTTTCAACCCTCCCAGGCAGCCCGCTTCTTTTTTTGCCGATATCGCCCACGAGTATCTTATCGATTTCTATCAGGGTTTGCGTCCTTTTATTTATCAGGGGGCCGTTGTTGAAAAGCATGGCGACCACGCCCGTGCCGACGGTTCCCAGTCCGATAATGCCTATTTTGATTTTTTTCACAAAAACACCCCCTTGCGGTAGTTTTTTAATTATATCACAGGGAGGTTCATCCCATAAGGCAACCGTCAAACTTGATGCCAAGCCGGCTTGCCCAACCCCCCCGCGCTTTGCTTGGGACGGGGCGCTCACCATATGTGTAAATTAGCGGGTGAATTAGTGTAATTTAGATTTGATGTATTATGGGTACATAATATATTATTATAGGGAAATATATCATAAGGGGGTTGATCCGGTGGTATATTTGTGGTCGGCGCTGTTTTTGCTCTTCGCTGCATTGGTTTTAATTATCATAATCAAACTTAAGAAAAGAAGGAATATACAATATGTCCTTTATTCCCGTTTGCGTTCAAATTCAATAAAAGAAAACATTCATAACATCCAAAAAATCTCAAGCGCCCACCAGCCGGCTTCAATCAAACACAGCCCCACATGGACATATGGACTCATAATCAGGAAATGGAAACGGTTTAAAAAAAATTATAATAAACTGTATTCACTGCAGGGGAGATATGACGAGCTTGTGCCGGCCTGCAAATGGATCACCGACAACTACTATCTCATAAATCAAAACATCAAACAGGTGTCAAAAAACTTCAATAAGAAGAACTGCCGCAGCCTCCCCGCCATAACAATAGACTCTTCCGACTATTTTCCAAGGGTGTATGTGTTGGCGAAGGAATTGATGGCCATGATGGACAACAATTTTTCCGAATCGCTCATGCTTGCATACACCGAAGCCTACCAGGTGAAAAGCCCCCTTAAGATTTCGGAGCTATGGGCCCTTCCGATAATGCTCAACATATGCCTGCTTGACGATATTGCGGGTCTTACGGAAAGAATCGACAGGATAATAAGCGCTAAAAAGGCGGCGGACCTGTTTATAGATAAACTGCCATTCAAAATCTCCGGAAGCACCCCGGTTGAAGATTTGATTTCCGCCCTTTCGGATACAAACAGCAGCGAACCTCTTGGGTTTTCATCCCAGATTCTGCTCAGGTTGCGCGAAAGGGGCTTTAACAATGTTTCCAAGCTCAGCCAAGCTGTTCGCGCATTGCCATGTGGCGAATCATCCTACGGCGAGTTGATAAACCATGAATCAATACAACAGGCCGGAATCGAAACCAGGATTTCAAATTTGATATCAAGCCTCACAAAACTAAATGAAATCAACTGGGAAGCCGCAGTCGGCACCCTTTCCGTGATTGATCTCACCCTTTCGAATGAAGAAGACGGGATATTCACGGGAATGACCTTCAAGACAAAGGAAACCTACAGGTATGAAGTGGAGAACATCGCCGCCCGTTCGGGCAAAAGCGAGAGGGATGTCGCAAATAAGCTGATTCAATTGACCCATGGTAAAAAAGGCAAAGAAGCGCATTCGGGATACTATCTTATAGGAAAAGGCAGACCCGTTCTAATGGACAGGCTTAACATAAAACCGACCTTTCCTGACAGGTTGAAATCATTTTTGTATACAAACAGGGGGAAGTTCTATTTCACCACTCTGTTTTCCTTTATTTTTGCTTTCGCCCTGCTGGGATGCCTTTACACTTTAGCCACAAGTAAAACAATGGTTCCCCTTCGAACCGCAGCGACTTTCATATTATTGATTGTACCCGCATTTGCCTTTCTTTCCGATATAGTAAACCAGGTTGTTCTTAACCTGGTGGATGTCAAAAACCCCCCGGCGATGGATTTTGAAGACGGCATCCCCATTGACTTTTCGACGGTTATCGTCGTGCCTGTAATATTTGAATCCGTTGAATCCGTCGACAAATATGTCGACAAGCTCGAGCAACTCTACCTTGTAAGCAAAGATTCCAACATATACTATGCAATATTGGGCGACTTTGCGGATAGCGGGGTTGAAACTTCATCAAAAGACGGGGAATTGGAGAACTATGCCGGTAAAAGGATGGAGGAGCTTGCGAAAAAATATTCCAAGGGCGAAACCGGAAGGTTCAACATGTTCTGCCGATACCGCCGTTGGAATGAAAGCCAGGGCTCCTGGATGGGATGGGAACGAAAAAGAGGTAAACTCGAGGAGTTCAATTCATATATGCTCGGTTATGACGACACTTCGTTTTACAGCATCTACGGCGGACGCGAATACCTTTCCGGAATTAAATTTGTGATAACCGTCGATGCCGACACGGAACTTATCCGCAGCAACGCGCATGAAATGATCGGTATTATGGCCCATCCCCTCAACAGGGCCGTAATAGATGAAAAAACCGGAAAAGTCATTGAAGGCTTCGGTCTCATACAACCGAGGGTAAGCACCAGGAACGATTCCCCCGGAACTGTTTTCAGCAGGCTCTTTTCGACAAATTCCGGGTTCGATCCATATACCACATTCGTTTCGGACATCTATCAGGATATCTTCTACGAAGGGATATTCATAGGCAAAGGGATATACGATCCCGAGGTTTTTCACAAGGTCCTTCGCAGAAGGATTCCCGAAAACTCGGTTCTAAGCCATGATCTGCTCGAGGGATCTTTTGTGAAATGCGCTTTTGCTTCAAATGTGCAGGTGTTCGACAAAATACCGCCGGACATGCTGAGTTTTTTCAAGAGGCAGCATCGCTGGATACGGGGAGATTGGCAACTCCTGCCGTGGATCGCCGGCAGGGACAACCTGGGCTTCCTTCCAAGATGGCAGATGTTTTCCAATCTTCTTCGAAGCCTTGAACCCATATCGATAGTCATATACATGCTGCTGGCGGTCTTCTGGCTTGAATGGCCGGTGTTGCTGTGGCTCGGGATACTGCTTATACCGACAATTGTATCCCTGCCGCTCCTGATGAACAGGTTCATTTTACACATCGCGTCAAATATAAGCATAATATATGCAATCAGGGAGTATGCGGCATCCGTATTCAAAACTTTGGCGCAGAACTTCATGCTTTTCATCACGCTTCCGTTCAGGGCGTATATAAGCGCGGATGCAATTATAAGGACGGTTTACCGCCTATGTATTTCAAAGCGCAATCTTCTGGAATGGCAGACACAATCCTCCATAGAAAGCAGCATTAAGGGCAACTTTGGCTCATATATCTCGAGAATGCTCCCGTCCATTATTGCAGGGGCGGCGGTGGCGGCTGTTTCATATATCGAGGGTTTGGTTGCATCCATGGTGGTTGGTGCATTGTGGCTTATATCCCCTCTGATTTCATATCTTTCGGGTAAAACCCCGAAGTCCGGCGGCATAAGGTTGACCCCCGCTCAAAAAAAAGAGCTGATGACCACAGCCCGAGCCGAGTACAGGTTCTTTGACGAAATGACGCTTGATCGCTTCAACTATCTTATTCCTGATAATTTTCAGACGGTCACCGAAGACATATACGCCCCGAGGACATCGCCTACGAATATCGGGCTCCAGCTCATGTCGTTCATCACTGCGCGCGACCTGGGGTTCATTTCATTGTACGAACTTTTTGACAAAGTAAGCAAAACCATTGAAACGATTAAAAAAATGCCTAAATGGCACGGCCACCTGTACAACTGGTATGACATATCGACGCTGGAGCCCCTCCAACCCAAATATATCTCAAGTGTGGACAGCGGTAATTTGATCGGTTTCCTGATCTGTGTCAAACAAGGTCTTATCGACATACTGGATAAACCTGTCTTCTCCGAGGATCAATTCCTTGGAATAGAATTCACAATGCTGGAATCCGGTTCAAAACAGCATGAAATAGCGCGTAACGAACCCGAACTGGAAAAGACTTTGGAGCGTCTGATATTTCATCTTGAGAATCCCCCGGGCCCCTGGATCAAGGATGATTTCAAAGAGCCCGCCATTGACAATCTGCTT
>CAZWVS010000047.1:0-12011 GCA_964636935.1 uncultured Clostridiaceae bacterium | reverse complement strand
CGCTTCGGTAAAGTAGAAAACACCGGGAACAGCGAAGGCGCAGGCAACTTGTGTGAAAATATAAGAACACAGCTAAAAGAGTATTTTGCAGGCAAAAGAAAAACATTCGATGTGGAAAAGTCGCTTGATGTGACCGATTTTCAAAGGACGGTACTAAACGAGTTGGTTAAGATCCCTTTCGGAAAGACAGTCTCCTATTCACAGATTGCCAAAAACATAGGAAAGCCGCGTGCGGCCAGGGCTGTGGGCTCCGCATGCAGGGCCAATCCCATACCTGTAATAATACCGTGTCACAGAGGTGTCGGGATGGATGACAGCCTTACCGGGTATGCCGGAGGCCTTGATAAAAAGGAATATCTAATAGAACTTGAGAAAAAACACAAGAGCGATTAATTAGTGTTTATCCGGTTGACTAAAGATAATCGATGGCTTATCATATTATATATAGTAAACGTTTACTATAAAGGAAGGGATTATGGCGCAAAGAGCTACTATCACAGATGTTGCAAAAAAAGCGGGGGTTTCCGTGGCGACTGTTTCAAGATACTTTTCCACCAACGGATATCCTGTGAGCTCGGCTGCGGGTGAGAAGATAGAAAAAGCGGCAACAGCGCTTGACTACACCCCCAACATTGTGGGCAGAATGCTAAAGACCAGCACCAGCCGCGACATCGGAGTAATAATACCGACCATAAAAAACCCCTTTTATCCGGATGTGCTTCTGGGGATAGAAAAAACCGCCGCTGAGAGGGGTTACCAGATACTCCTATGCAATTCGCTAAGAAACCCTGATACGGAAAAGAAATATATTATGTCCCTTTACCAGAAACAGGTCGGAGGGATAATAATCGCAAGCTCGGATGATTCATCGGGGTGCCACGGGGATATGACCGACAGGGGGATGTCCATCGTCAATCTTGACGGAGGCTCCGACAGCGACTGTCCGGGTATCAGCTTCGACTACAGGCTTGGCGGCAGAATGCTTGCCGCCCACCTAAAAGAGCTGGGCCATGAAAAAATCGCTTTCGTCACATCGCCCCTTACAAGAAAAAGCAGACGCGAAGTCATAAGCGGGCTTAAGGACGTTTATGAAGAAAGCAACCTGTTTATCATAACCGACGAGTCTGAAAACGAGCCCGAGGGCGGTATTTACGAGTATGAAATGGGGAAAAGGCTTTGTGCCCGAATATTGGATATGAAAGAGGATATAACGGCAGTCGCAGCTGTAAACGACATCACAGCTGCGGGTGTTGTAAGAGGTTTGAAGGAACGGGGGTTGGATGTTCCGGGTGACATATCCGTAAGCGGTTTTGACAATATCGAACTTGCTTCCATGATAGAGCCGCCGCTCACAACCATCGACCAACCGGGCTTTGAAACCGGAGCGGCCGCTGTGGGGATGCTGCTTGATATAATGGAAGGAAAACAGCCAATGGAAGTCAATTTAGCACCGAGGCTTTTAAAAAGGGCCTCGACGGCAAAAATAAAGGAGGAGAAATAATGGGTTACAATGAAAAAATCGATGTTTTAGTTGTGGGGGGCGGAATGATAAGCAGGGAAGTCATACTGCCGACAGTGTTCCAGGAACAAAAATACGGAAGGGTCGGAAATATTTCCATCAGTTCACTGACAGGCGACATCATAGAAGAACTGCAGGGCATGTTTCCGAAGTTCAAGGGATATCCGGACCCGGCTGTTCACGGAACAAGTGAAAAACATCCCGACATGTTCAAACAGGCGATAGCGGACCTGCCGGAAAATTCAGTGGTGATAGTGGCGACTCCGGACCATTTTCACACACCGGTCATTAAAGCGGCAATCGAGGCCGGTAAACATGTGATTGTTGAAAAGCCTCTTTGCCTCAAGGTGGACGAAGCGCGGGAAATACAAAAAGCCGCTTTTGAAAAGGGCGTATATGTGCTGACGGATTATCACAAAAGGCATGACCGCTCCATCAGGGCGGCCAGGCACAAATATCGAAAAGGTATTCTTGGGGAGATGCTGCACGGACACGCTTGGATTGAAGAACCCAAATATATGGCGCTGGAAGTATTCAAGGACTGGTGCGAAAAAAGCTCGCCTTTCGAATACATCGGAGTCCATTATGCCGATGCCTACTATTTTGTAACTGGATTGAAACCGAAAAGACTGGTTGCGTTCGGGCAGAAGAAGTTCCTTCCCACAAAAGGCAAGGATGCCTATGACGCGGTTCAGGCCACAATCGAGTGGGAGGACGGATCGGTGCAGTTCGTTCAGACATCGTGGGTCAACAGTGAAAATAACAGCGCCATGACCAACCAGGGGATGATGCTTCTTGGAACCATGGGTGAATATTGGGCGGACCACAAGGACCGAAACACACATTTTGCCAGTGAAGAAGAAGGGTTCGATGAATTCAACCCCAACTTTTTCAAGCAATACGACAGTTTCGATTTCCCCGGAGAGGCCGAATATGTGGGTTATGGCTATGATTCGATAGTGCAGGGGATAAACGACGCTAAAAGAATTACGGCTCAAACCGCAGGGCTTGATGAAAAGGAAGCTCTTATGAAAAGAAGGGAAATGATCTCTTCCATGGAAGAGACAAGGGCCCTCCCCGGACAGGCGATGATAGGCGTGGCGATAAACAACGCTGTAAGAATGAGTGCGGACGCAGGCGGCAGATTTGTCGTGTTTGATGAAGAAATGAACATAAGTTTCGAATAGGCGGGAAAATGGAGTTTGTGCATTCCATGATTCCCATGGCTGTTTTTCTGGCCGTGGGGTACATAATGAGAAAGACCGGTGTTGCGGATGAAAGGGCTAAGGATTTTGCAAACAAATATCTCTTCTACTTCGCAATGCCAAGCCTGGCGTTTCGAAGCATAGCCTCTTTTGATTTCAAGGAGGCCTTCGTTCCGGGACTGGTTTTTCAAAATCTGACCACGACATTGACGGCCTTTTTGATTATGCTGGGCGCGGTAATGCTGATTAAAGACAAAAAGGCAAGGGGCGCGGCCCATATGGCGGTTTACAGAAGCAATCAAGGCTACATCGGCATGTATGCGGTCAGGGGGATGTACGGGGAGCTTGCGCTTTCTAAATCCGCCGTGGTGAACGGATTCGACAATCCATTTGTAAACGTGCTTGCCGTAACCGGTATGGAGATCCTAAAGGAAAGGGAGACGGATTCCGGATTCAGGCGCAAAATATTAATGGCGGCCCTCAACGTTTTGAAAAACCCTTTTGTTATAGCCGTGGGGCTGGGAATGCTCGAATCCGCGGTGAAAACAGGGGTGCTTGATATAAAAGCGATTGACAACACCCTTTCACTTGCGGGCGATACAGCGCTTCCCCTGGCTCTCGTCCTCATAGGGGCGTCCATAACATTCACATACATGAGGGAGAACATAAAGCTCGTGGCCGTGGTAGGTGTTGCAAAACTAATATTTGTTCCTGTAGCCGCTTTCCTTATAGGTAAGTATGTTTACGGCCTGGTCGGAACGGATCTCGCAATCGGCGTCACAATGCTCGCAACACCTTCGGCGGTTTCGGGATATGTCTTTGCACGTGAGATGGGGGCGGATGAGACTTTGATGGCATCGTGTATTGGATTTTCCACGGTTGTTTCCATAATCACGCTGCCTTTGGTGAATTTAATAATGAATAGTATATGATGGAGGTAAAAAATGGCTAAAAGTTTTAGTATGGAACCGGTTAAGGTTAAGAGGGTTGAGACACCCAACAGAAGGATATGCACCGATATTCCCGCTCCCGGGAGCATGCCGGTTGTTGAAAAATTGAGAAAGTTCGAACCCAGGTCCATGTCGGGCCAGCCGCTGGTCGTATGGGACAGGGCCAAAGGATACAACGTGTATGACAAGTTTGGGAACAAGTGGATCGATTTCAGCTCGGGCGTGCTTGTGGCAAATGCAGGCCACTCAAATCCGGAAGTTAAAAAAGCGGCTCTTTCCATGATTGAACACGGACTGATGCACAATTACTGCTTCCCTTCAGAGGTGAGGTCGGAACTGACAGAAAAACTTGTGGAGATTTCCCCCGAACCCTTTGAAAAGGTCTTTCTTCTGACTACGGGTTCGGAAGCATGCGAATGCGCCATCAAACTGGCAAGAACCTACGGACAGGAATCGGGAGGGAAAAAGAAGATCAAGATAATTACCTTCGATGATGATTTCCACGGCAGGACGATGGGTTCCCAGATGGCCGGCGGCTCACCGGCATCAAAAGAATGGATTGTAAACCTTGATCCGGACATGAACCAGGTGCCGTTCCCCAATGCGTACAAATATGAGTGGGCGGACGAATCAAGGGACGGTTATTCAGATGAGAAATGTTTTGAAACATGGAAAGGCTATCTCGACGGGCAGGGGATCACCCCGGACACAATTGCGGCTTTCATGCCGGAGACATTCCAGGGCGGATGGGCCCAGTTTATGCCCGTAGGATTTGTAAAGAGGCTACGCAAATTCTGTGACGATAACGATATCCTCCTCATATTTGACGAAGTACAGGCCGGCTTTGGAAGGTCGGGGAAACTCTACAGCTTCCAGCATTATGGTGTAAAAGCCGACCTGGCCTGTCTTGGCAAAGGGGTTTCAAGTTCGCTGCCCCTTTCCGCTGTAATAGGAAGAAAAGATGTCATGGACCTTTACGGACCGAATCAGATGACAAGCACACACACGGGTAATCCCGTATGCTGTGCCGCAGCGCTTGCAAACATCAATTACATCATGGATAACAACCTGATCGATAAAAGCGCGCAACTGGGAGAAGTCCTTGAAAAGCGACTGAATGAAATCGTAGAAAAATACGGTTCATACATAGGCAACTGCAAAGGGAAAGGTCTTGTTAAAGCTTTGGTTATAGTCAAAAAGGATTCAAAGGAGATCGATCCGGATCTGGCTCACGACATTGTGAGATTGTCCATAGAAAAAGGCCTGCTGTTTTTCGCGCCGGTGGGAGCTGGATCAACCATAAAGATATCCCCTCCGCTGGTAATTACGAAAGACGCACTATTGGAGGGTCTTGACGTGCTTGACGAAGCAATGGGCGAGGCAATCGGTAAATAATCGTCGTTTATTTCGAATTATTTTGCGACCGTCCCTGCCAAGGGGCGGTTGTTTTTTTGAAACGACTTGCTATTTTTCGTCATTTTAAAGATAATGAAAAGGAAGTAAAAAACGAGGTTTGATTTGTTCAATAAAGTCAAGGGCATTAGTGCACTTAAAAAATTCGATATCGTCCTCTTTGCTATAGTATGCGCTTTGACCGCATTGGGGTTTATTGTGCTAAGAAGCGCCACAGCAACCCTGAATACCGGTTCTTCCATTTTGAAGACACAGATGTTGAGCATAGGGCTCGGAGTTGTAATATGCATCATACTTGCATTTACAGACTACGGTTATTTTAAGCTTGCGGGTTATGCTTTCTACGCGGGCACGCTTTTGCTTCTCATATATGTGATACCTTTCGGATACGGCAGGGAAGTGGTTGGAATCGGGTCCAACAGCTGGATTGAAATAGGCGGATTCATGTTCCAGCCTGCGGAGCTTGCGAAAATCTCCTATATGATGGTGATTCCGGCCCTGCTGGAAAAACTGAAGGAAGAATTCAAATTCAGTGTTTTTGCGACGGTGACGGCGCTTGCACTCCTGCCGATTGCGCTTATTATGATGCAGACCGACCTGGGAACGGCGGTTGTTTTCCTGTCGGGGCTGATATCCGTATTGTTTGTATACGGCATCAGATACAGATATGTTTTGATAACAGCGGTCCTTGCCGCCGCGGCCGCCCCTTTAATTTGGTTGTTCGGACTGGAGGATTATCAGAAGGGGAGGATAAAGACCCTTTTAAACCCGCTTGAGGATGTTGAAGGCGCCGGGTACCAGACGGAAAAGGCGAGGATCGCCATAGGCAGCGGCCAATTGAAAGGCAGTGGTCTGTTTCAAGGCTTCCAGAGCCAGCAAAACGGAGCCATACCCGTCAAGGAATCGGATTTCATATTCTCGGTGCTTGCGGAAGAACTGGGGTTCATGGGTTCGGTTATACTTATTCTTCTATCAACCGTATTCCTTATTTGGTGTGTAAGAATCGCTATGAAGGCCAAGGATGTCTACGGCTCGCTCATGGTGGCGGGCCTTACCGGGATGCTTGCTTTCCATTTTATTGAGAACATTGGTATGAACATCGGGATACTTCCCGTAACGGGGATACCCCTGCCCTTTGTAAGCGCGGGAGGCAGCGCCATGGTTGTAAATTTCATGGCTGTCGGAATTATCATGTCCGTTTCCGCCAGGAGTAAAACCTGACAACAGCGTAAAACCCAAATAACAATTTGATATAAAAATAATCCAGTTTAAAATGTTAAATATTTAACATATACTGGATTTTTTATGTTGCATATAATCCCTTGTTTATATATAATTGTCCCTGATAACTAAAAATCGCACACAGTGCAGAGTAATCAATGGAGGCTATAAAAGCATGGTTGAAAAAATAAATGAACTTCGCGCAAGAAGGAAGAAAATTGAAATGGGCGGGGGTCAGGGAAAAATAGATGACCAGCATTCAAAAGGGAAGATGACCGCCCGGGAAAGACTGGAGAAGCTTTTTGATGAAGGCACCTTCGTTGAAATAGGCGCTTTCGTTGAAACGAGAAGCACGGATTTCGGCATGCAGGACAAGAAGATGCCGGGAGACGGTGTTGTGACGGGATATGGAAATGTCAACGACCGTCTTGTTTTTGCTTCAGCCCAGGATTTCACAGTAATAGGCGGCTCGCTCGGTGAGATGCATGCCTCCAAAATCACAAAAATGCTAGACAGCGCCGTTAAAATGGGAGCACCCGTCATTAGCATCAACGATTCGGGCGGAGCAAGAATCCACGAAGGAATTGACGCATTATCGGGATTCGGCGACATATTCTTTAAAAACACAATGGCTTCGGGAGTGGTTCCGCAGATATCAGTGATTATGGGACCCTGCGCCGGAGGGGCTGTATATTCGCCGGCCATAACGGATTTCGTTTTAATGGTTGATGAAACAAGCCAGTTGTTCATAACGGGCCCGTCCGTCATTAAGTCGGTCACGGGAGAAGACGTATCCATGCAGGACCTGGGCGGATCCAAGGTGCACAGTGAAAAAAGCGGTAACGCCCATTTCAGATATGAAAATGAAGATGCCTGCATAGAAGGCCTGAAGAAACTCTTGTCATATCTGCCGGACAACAATCTGTCGGGAGCGCCAAAAACAGAAACAGATGACGATCTTAACAGGGTATCGGCTAAAATATATGACATCATGCCCGAATCGATAAATGCGGGATACAAGGTGGTGGATATAATAAAGGAAGTGGCGGATGACGGCGATTTCCTTGAAATACAGTCCGAATATGCGAAAAACATCGTAATAGGGCTTTCAAGGCTCAATGGCAGGACCATAGGGATTGTGGCAAACAATCCGGCGGTCATGGCTGGCTCCCTTGACGTCAATTCATCGGATAAGGCGGCCAGATTTGTCAGATTCTGCGATTCCTTCAACATACCCATTGTCACATTTACCGATGTTCCCGGTTATTTCCCGGGATTGGAACAGGAATACAGCGGAATAATCCGACATGGGGCAAAACTGCTATATGCTTTCTCGGAGGCGACGGTGCCAAAAATCAACGTGATAATGAGAAAGGCTTACGGCGGCGCATATATCGCAATGAACAGCAAGCATCTCGGAGCGGACGTGGTTTACGCATGGCCTACGGCCGAGATAGCTGTAATGGGCGCTGACGGAGCGGCGAATATCATATTCAGAAAGGATATTGCCGACAGCGACGAACCCGTTTCATTCAGAAAAGAAAAAATACAAGAGTACAGAGACAAGTTTTCAAATCCCTATGTCGCGGCTTCAAAGGGTTATGTGGATGACATTATCGATCCCGCGGCTACGAGGGCTTACATAGCTTCAGCGCTTGAGATGCTTCAGTCCAAGCGTGAAGACAGACCCAAAAAGAAACATGGAAATATTCCGTTGTAATAACAGGAGGAGTTTATTATGGAAAAGTATTTGATCAAGGTTAACGGCAAGGAATACGAGGTTGAAGTTGAAAAGCTGGGCGGGGAGGCCGTGCAGATTTCAAAACCCGTGGAGACCAAAAAAGAAGTCGAGGCGCCCGCCAAGACTGAATCTTCCGGCAACGGAAAAAGCCAGAAACAGGGTACAGTCGGAAGTGTCAAGGTGAATTCCCCGATGCCCGGCACAATTCTGGGTATAAAGGTTAATGTAGGCGACAAAGTTGAACAGGGACAAGCCCTTGTCATACTTGAAGCCATGAAAATGGAAAACGAAATCGCATCGCCGGAAGACGGAACGGTATCTTCCATAAATGTTGCATCAGGCGACACTGTCGATTCCGGACAACTGCTGATTTCCCTGAAATAAGCCGGGAGGAAACGAAATGGCAAAACTAAAACTAACTGATACAATCCTCAGGGATGCGCATCAATCGCTCATAGCCACCAGGATGACCACCGACGAGATGCTTCCGATATTGGATAAGCTCGACCAGGTGGGCTACCATTCGCTTGAAGTCTGGGGCGGAGCGACATTCGACGCGTGCCTTAGATTCCTGAACGAGGATCCGTGGGATAGGTTGAGAAAAATAAGGGCCGGAGCGAAAAACACTAAGCTCCAAATGCTTTTAAGAGGACAGAACATATTGGGATACAAGCATTATCCCGATGACGTGGTCGAATACTTCGTTCAAAAAACAGTATACAACGGGATAGACATACTCAGGATTTTCGACGCCTTGAACGACCCGAGAAACCTTGAAGTCGCAATGCGCGCGACAAAAAAGGAAGGCGGTCATGCCCAGGGTACCATCTGCTATACAATAAGCCCCGTCCACGATACGGAACAATACATCAAGGACGCAAAAGGCCTTGTTGAAGTCGGTGCGGATTCGATATGCATAAAGGACATGGCGGGGCTCCTGCTTCCTTATACTGCATATGACCTTATAAAAGCAATTAAGGAAACAGTGGACATTCCCGTCCAACTCCATACACACGCTACAAGCGGAACCGCCAACATGGTTTATCTAAAAGCTGTAGAAGCGGGGGTCGACATAATCGACACGGCAATATCGCCGCTTTCGATGGGAACGGCCCAGCCGGCAACGGAACCCATAATAATGACATTCCAGGGTACGGAATACGATACCGGTCTTGACATTAACAAAGTCAATGAAATCGCAGACTATTTCAGACCTATAAGGGATAAATACATTGAAAACGGTCTTTTGAACCCCAAAGTCATGGGAGTCAACATCAAGACACTGCTTTACCAGGTGCCCGGAGGCATGCTTTCGAACCTGGTCAACCAATTAAAACAGGCAGGCAAGGAAGAACAGTTCGATGCAGTTCTCGAAGAAGTCCCAAGAGTCAGGGAAGACTTCGGATTCCCGCCGCTTGTAACACCTACGAGTCAGATTGTTGGAACCCAGGCTGTAATGAACGTCATAGCAGGCGAAAGATACAAAATGATACCCAACGAATCCAAAGCGCTTGTAAGAGGCGAATATGGACGCACACCCGTGCCCATAAAGCAGGATATCATTGATTTGATACTGGGCGATGAAGAGCCCATAACCTGCAGACCAGCGGACCTATTGGAGCCCGGACTCGACAAATTCAGGGAAGAGATGAAGGAATATCTCGAGCAGGAGGAAGACGTGCTTTCATACGCCTTGTTCCCGAAAGTGGCCTTAAACTTCTTTGAACAGCGAAGGGCTGAAAAATACAAAATAGACAAAGACATGGTCGACATGGACAACGCAGTCCATCCGATATAAGGATTAATTAAACAAGGGCCGCTCACAAAACGGGCGGTCCTTTTTTTGTCGTCAAAAAATCTGCTCCGGGAGGTTGATTGAATGTTTGGCAAGGACAAACTTCAGGTTTGGCAGATAGGTCAAATTTTTCTTTTTGAAAGTTTAGAGATTTATACTTGCATGATATATAATATATTATGCAAGAAATAAAAACGGGAGTGAGTTTATGCCTTTTTCAATAGATATAAGAAAAAAACTAGTCGGTTCCATGGACACTTTCAGCAAGAGCAGGAAGAGGATCGCCAATTACATATTGGAGAATTTTGACAAAGCGCCTTATATGACTGCCGCTAAACTTGCGAACATGGTGGAAACCAGTGAATCCACTGTTGTGAGGTTTGCCGTCGAACTCGGCTTTGCGGGGTATCCGGAGATGGCGAGGGCCATGCAGGAACAGGCCCTTTACAGCCTTACCGCGGCGCAGCGCCTCAAAGTTGCAAATGAAACGATAGACCGGAACGATGTGCTCAAAAGCGTTTTGAAAGCGGACATTTCCAGAATCAAAGAGACCATGGAGGATATCGATAAAACGACATTTGACAAAATAGTGGAGGAGCTGCTTAAAGCCGACAAGATATACATCCTGGGAGTGAGGAGCTCGGCCGCGCTTGCGATGTACACCGGTTTCTATTTCAATCTGATATTCGACAATGTGCATCTTGTAAGGACCACAAGCGCCAGCGAGATGTTCGAGCAGATCTTAAGTGCCGGCCCCGGCGATGTGGTTCTGGGAATCAGCTTCCCAAGGTATTCCAAAAGGACATCGAAGGCCATGGAGTACACAGGGAAGAAAGGCGCCTATGTTGTGGCGATATCGGACAGTGTGAACTCACCCATAGCAAAATGGGCGGACAGCACCCTGATAGCCAGAAGCGACATGACATCCTTCGTGGACTCGCTGACCGCACCGCTAAGTGTGATAAACGCGCTTATCGTAGCGGCGGGTTTGAAGAGGGAGGACAAGGTCCTGGGTACGTTGACGGCCCTGGAAACGATATGGGATGAATATCAGGTTTATGAAAAAGAAGAGCTGGTTGAATGATTGATTTGGAAAAAGCCGTTAAATCCGACAAAACGTTCGATTTGATAATAGTGGGAGGTGGCGCCGCCGGTCTGACGGCGGCGTCATTTGCGTCGGCATCCGGGGCGAACTGCCTGCTTTTGGAACAAAAGAAAAGAGCGGGAACAAAGATTTTAATAACCGGAAAGGGTCGCTGCAACATCACAAACGACTGTCCTGTTGAAGATGTTTTCACATATATAAGAAGAAACCCGAGATTCCTCTATTCCGCAATTTACTCTTTTACAAACCACGACATTGTGCGGTTTTTCAACAATCTGGGTGTTAAGACAAAAGTTGAAAGGGGGGGGAGGGTGTTCCCGGAATCGGACAAAGCCTCCGAAGTGGCCTCCGCCCTGATCAGTGGTGCTGTAAAGTCGGGAACAAAGATAATAACAGGCAAGAAAGTTGTAAAAATCAACACGGACGATAATGAAGTAAAAGGCGTATCGTGCAGCGACGGAAGCAGGTACGATGCAAAACGCGTGATACTGGCATGCGGTGGAGCCACTTATCCCACTACGGGAAGCGACGGCTCCGGATATGAGCTTGCGGCCTTGGCGGGACACGATAGCGTTGAACCCAAGGGTTCGCTAACCGGACTTGAAACAAAACAGACATGGGTGAATAAAGCGTCGGGCCTCACACTAAAGAATGTGGGACTGGAACTCTACAACAATGAAAAGCGGATTTTTTCCATGCAGGGTGAAATGCTTATGACACATTTCGGCATATCCGGCCCACTGGTTTTAACGGCGAGTGCCGTATTGGTGGATAAAAAAATCAATAACGCATACGCCATCATTGATTTAAAACCGGCACTCGACCATCAAAAACTGGATTCACGGGTGCTGAGGGATTTTGATGAATTCTCAAACAGGCAGTTTGTTAATTCTTTGGGAAAGCTTCTGCCTTCGGCTCTAATCGATGTCGTGGTGCAATTGTCCGGCATTCAACCGGAAAAGAAAGTCAATCAGATAACATCTTCCGAGAGGAAGAACATAGTGTCGATTCTAAAAGGGATACGCCTTGACATAACCGGGCCGCGCCCGCTTGAAGAGGCCA